>NZ_JANSIY010000158.1:0-4258 GCF_047462295.1 Synechococcus sp. H60.3
TTGGTACAGAGGTCTCAGCGTGCGGCCACCGTGCGACCCACGGCGGGAAACTCTCCAGAGATTGAACTTGTTCTCCTCACTTGTAGCACGAACAGCTTTCATCCCGACACGGATTGGCTCTTGAGTAATTACAGTGCGGGGCTTCCCGCCGATTAAGCTAACCCCTTCTCCCTAGAATTTGGGCTGTCGGCTCCTAGCCTACCGCATCCTTTTTCCCTCCAGAAAACCAAGGGGATGACGCTTGGGGCCAGCGGATCCCCCCAACAGCGTAGGCTCAAGCCCTATTGCTCAAATGGGCCAATTTTGCGATGGGATCCCCTTTCCATCGGCTTGCTCAGGCTGAGGGGTGAGCGGGATCCCTGCCGGGTGGTTACAGCGATACACCTTGGCCCCGACATTGCGCAGCTTTTCATCGATGGCTTCGTAGCCGCGGTCGATGTAGTGGAGGCCGTGGATGGTAGAGCAGCCCTCAGCCGCCAGGCCGGCCAACACCAGAGCTGCCCCCGCCCGCAAGTCCGTAGCCACCACCGGCGCTCCCGACAGCGACGGCACTCCTCGGATGAGGGCGACCCGGTTCTTGAGGCGAATGTCTGCCCCCATGCGATTGAGCTCGGGGATGTGGTGCATCCGGTTTTCAAACACCGTCTCCTCGATGGTGCAACTGCCCTCGCTCAGGGCGGCCAAGGCCATGATCGGCGCCTGCACATCAGTGGGAAAACCCGGATAGGGCAAGGTCTGGATATCGGTTGCCTGGCAGAGCCAGCCCGAACTGAGTCGCGCCGGGGCAATGCGCAGCCGGTTGGGGCCTTCTTCCTCCACCCGCAGCCCCATGTCACGCAACTTGGCGATCACCGCCCGCAGATGATCCGGGATAACAGGGCCAACCGTGAGTTCGGAGCCGGTGATGGCCCCGGCAATGAGGTAGGTGCTGGCCTCGATGCGGTCGGGAATGACCGTGTACTCGGTGCCGTGCAGGCGCGGTACCCCTACCACCACAACCGTGTTAGTGCCTACACCGCGAATGCGGGCCCCCATTGCCTGACAGAAACGGGCCAAATCCGCCACTTCTGGCTCTTGGGCGGCATTTTCGATGACCGTCTCCCCATCCGCCAGCGTAGCGGCCATCATCAGAGTTTCAGTGGCGCCGACGCTGGGATAGTCCAGGTAGATGCGGGTTCCCACCAGCTTGCGGGCATAGGCATGAACCACGCCGTGCTCGATTTGAACCGTTGCCCCCAACGCTTGCAGGCCCCGCACATGCAGATCCACCGGACGGGAGCCGATGGCACAGCCGCCGGGCAGAGGAACTCTAGCCACTCCCAGCCGCGCCAACAGTGGCCCGATGATGAAAAAACTGGCCCGTAACTGGCTGACCAATTCATAGGGAGCTTGGGAAGTTTTGAGGGAGCTGGCATCCAGGTCGAGGGTATTGCCCACATGGGACACCTTAACCCCTAGGGTGGTCAGGATCTGCCCCATGCGTTCAATGTCCAGCAGGCGTGGCACGTTGTGAATTCGGCAAGCTGCAGGAGCCAAAAGGGATCCGGCCATGAGAGCCAAAGCCGAGTTTTTCGCGCCGCCGATGGGAATGTGGCCGCTCAAGGTCTGCTTGCCGACAATTTTCAGCACCGGCCCCATCATCTCCGGCGGGGCTGCCACTCTGGTCTGGGCCGGCGACAGGTTAGGCGCTGGGGATTCCGTCCTACCGACGCGATCGTCAAAAAAATCTCTCAATCTTCCTCCTCACCCACAAAAAGATAGAAAAGTTCTTTCCAGAGAATACTCTGGGGATCAAAGCAGCAACTAAGCTTGCAGGCCAAAACTTGGCGTGAGGCAGGAAGAGAAGCTCGAGTGGCTGTGCCTCTATCCTACAGCGGCGGATGGGGGATCAGCTATGCCAGCTCTTTGCGATGCGAAAACCCCTGTCTTAGCGCTGTGTGGAAGCAGGCTATAGCCGGTAGGGAGTATGTCAACAAATGCAGGTTCTTGCCGCAGGCGGCTGGGGGAGTAGCCTGGCAGCAAGGGGCAGTATGATGGATGGCTATGAGAAGCGCTTGCCAGTAAGACAGGAGACACCCGATGACCGCGACCCAAGTTTCTGCCGAAGAGTTGTTTCGGGCCGCCTACGAAAATCGCTACACCTGGGATCCCGACTTTCCGGGCTACAGCGCCGAAGTCACCTACTGGGATGGGGAGCGTACTTTTGTGGGGCAGGTGCGAGTGGGGGCAGACCTGAAAGCGACGGTTACGGGCGTGGAGGATGAGGAAGCCCGGAAAGCTATTCACAATCAACTTTGGGAGATTGCCATTCACCGGGTGCGCCGCAGCTTTGCCGAGACCCACGGGAACAATACTTTCCGCTATGGCCAGATCCTACCCGATGGCAGTGTGGAGATCCTGGTGGGTGGCAAAGCCGAAGGGGATCGCTACCACGTGCGCGACAACCAGGTAACCATGGTGCATCGGCATATTCATGGAGTAGTGGTGACCATCCACACCTTCAGCAGCCACGACACCGGCGAAGGCTACCTCTCCCACCGCTACGACTCTGTCTATCACGACGCCAAGACTGGCGAGCAAAAGGGTGGGCGCAGCCAATTTGAAGATCTCTACACCAAGGTGGGCAAGTACTACATTCTCTCGGAGCGGCGCATTCAAACGGAGACGGAAGCTGGCGTTGTTGAGAAGTGCTTTAGCTTCAGCAACTTTGCCTTGCTGGATGCTAGCGGCCAAGCGACTACAAAAAGCCCAACACCCTGAATTTTTGTGGCAGCAACGACCTCCGGAAGAGGGATCCTGAGCTATGCTTTGAATGTTCTCCCGCCCACACTTTGGCATGGACAACCCTGCGGCAAAGCCCAACCCGGATTCCAAAGCTCCTAGGGAGGCTCCCGAACTGATTCTCCGCCCCGCTCAACTGGGCGATCTGGAGGCGGTGGAGGAGATTTTGGCGCAAGCTTTTGATGAAGAGTACAGCAGCCGCTCGGTGGACATTCGTCGCCAAGTGCGGCGGTTACGGCAGTGGTATGGCCCCCTGAAAACCTTGAGCCTGTTTCCCAACCGTTTTCAGCACATGTTTACGGTGCATGTGGCGGAGCTGGAAGGCAAAATCCAGGGGGTCATTCAAGTTTCTCCCTTTAACCATTCCCGCAGCACCTGGCGGGTGGATCACATTGCTGTGGTGCCCTCTGCGCGGCGGCAGGGGGTGGGATCCCGGCTGCTCAAGCACTGCCTGGAGCACTTTCGCGAGGCTCGCACCTGGATCTTGGAGGTGAACATCCACAACAAGGAGGCGATGGCCCTCTACCGACACAATGGCTTCCAACCACTGGTTCAGATTACCTACTGGTCGATTCCACCCGAGATCCTTGCCGCTCTCAGCCAGCACGAGCCCAAGCTGCCCAACTTGGTGCCGGTGACCAACCGGGATGCCTACGCCATCTACCAACTGGATACGGGATCCATGCCGGCCACTGTGCGCCAGGTGTACGACCGCGACGTGAGCGATTTTCGCACCAGCCCACTGGAGTGGCTTTTGGAACGGGCCAAGTGTGCCATCAGCCAAACGGAACGGGTGGAGATGTGTGTCTATGAGCCCGAGCGGAAAACCGCTATCGGCTATTTCAACCTGAAGTTGGATCGGACGGGGCAGCAGCCGCATGTGGCCAAGCTCACGGTTCACCCCGCTTACACCTGGCTCTATCCTGAGCTCATGGCCAAGATGGCCCAGCTCACCCAAGCCTATCCCCCGCAGGCTTTGGCCTTGGCCTCCACCGATTACCAGCCGGAACGGGAGGAATTTTTGCTCAAGCTGGGAGCCCAGGACGTGGAGCGGACGCTGCTAATGTCGCGCTCGGTGTGGCATAAGGTGCGGGAAGTCCGCTTCCCTGGGTATACCGAGTATCTCGCTCTGGTGCTCCAAAAATTGCCGGTGAAGCAGCCGGTGCCAGAACGCTTTGAGGGGGCAACGGAGGGCTGGCTGGAGCACCACTTTCATTCCCTCCACCCAACTGCACCGGATCCCAATTCCGCTGGCGCTACTCGCACGGAGTCCTCGCCGGGGTGCACCAGGGATCCGCAATCGGAAGCGCCTCCCCCTCCCGGCTAGAGTTGCGGCGGGCACCAGCGAAGCTCTATGAACGAGTTGAAGGATATCCCTACGGGGGATCCCTCTTGGCGGATGTTGCTGCAGGCGGCCTTGCACCGCAACCGCAGCAATCCCGGTGTACGCTATTTGCAACTGGCTACAGTGGATCCC
>NZ_JANSIY010000159.1:0-4207 GCF_047462295.1 Synechococcus sp. H60.3
CGAGATCATCACCCGCCACGGCATGACCGTGCCTGAATACAACCGCATCACCCTGTTGATTCGCTCCGAAGAAGGCAAAGCCCTCCAACAGCGCATCGAAGCCGAAATCCTGCGCCTGCAAAGCGCGGATCCCAGGGAAAGTCCGAAGCCCTAATCTCTCCCCATTGAGGCAGGCCGGGCAAGGTGGATGTGACTGGAGGCAGGAGATAACGATAGGCTGGATGCGAAAGTCGGTGTTCAGCCAGTCGAGCAGGGGAGAAAGATGAACGAGCCTATGTCGCCGTCAGTACGGGCGGCTGTCGAGCGGATGAAGTCTCGCTTACGCATGACTCGCCGTTTCGGGTTCTGGTTTCAGGCGGTTTTGGGAGCAACGGCCCTGTTGCTCTGGCTGGGGTTTTTAATCGGCCAAAATACCGTCTACCGGGATGACTCGCTGGGGGCTGTGATCGCCTTTTGGTTCACTCTGTTCACACTTCTAACCCTAGGGGCGGGCCTATTCTTCAACTGGCGCTACCTGCTCCATGCCGAGCGCCGCTCAGCCTCTGCCGATGCCTTGAGCCAGTTGGATCTGCCTAGGCAGTTGCAGTTGGTCACCTACGTCAGCCTAATCGGGGCTTTCCTTGCCCTCATCGGCATGGAGGCGCAGGTGGGCGAGCTGTTGGCGCGTATGTTTGCCCGCACCCAGGCTAACCAGGTAACAGGGGTGCTGCTGCTGGCTGCCAACGTCAACGTGACGTTTGCCCACTTTGTTTGCTTGGCAGGGGTACTCTGGATTACCGGCGTCCTCGACCGCGAGCCTTAACCCCTGAGCCGCACCGCCACCGGCGACCGACCCCAAATCCCCCAGCAAGGGAGAAGTTAGAGGTCGCCGCAACTTAATTGCCACTTGGTTGTTTAAGGATCAGGATAGAGGAACGGTGCCCCAGCCTGAGTGAGATCTCCATGACGACTAGAGAGCCCCTCAACCAGAGGAAGAGGGGCAGCGGAAAGCAGCGGAGAAATCTGTTCTAAAGACTTCACTTGAAGCCCACTGCCGCCTGCCAGACAAAAGCCAGCAAAAAGAACAAAACAGGGATGATGGGCAGAATGTCGATCAGGGGATCGAACAGCTCATAGCCTTCTGGCAAAGCAGCCAGGAGCATCATTGCAGACATAGCAACAAACCTCGGGGGGAAGGAAGTGAAGTTGGAAAAACTGCTCTTTTCAGGATTGATAGAGAGTTTAACATTGCCGGGCGGAGATTCTCGCTAAGGTCAAGAAATGTAAACGGAAAATGCTTTAGAGAACCCCCATATTGGAGAGGCCCAGGATCACTCCCACGCCCAGCAGATGGCCGAAGCTGGCAACTCCCAACACTTCCGGCCAGCTCATCCCCAACACAGGCCCTGTTTCTGAAGCCACACCCGAAGAGGACTTGAAGCTTAAGTAGGCCAGCCCTGTGCAGAGCAGGATAATCACCGCGCTCAGGGGAGACCAAGGGCTGGTTTGGGCAGTCATGGCCAATGGCGCAACAACGGTCAGCATGGTTTTCCTCCTCAGCTTGGGTTAACCGCACCCTAGATTATCTCCATTCCGCAACTCCCAAGGGGATCCCCACATGAATTGCAACAGAGGCCGCAACAAAACCTCACACTGTAGTCTTTCTGGCTTCAGGGCCTGTTTACTCTTCGCCGGGATCCCTGTCTGTCGCAACCGGCCTGGATGGACTGGAGTTGGCAAGAAAAATCCGGCCGGGTTCAACGAGGGGGGCGTCTCTCTGCCGTATACTAACGAAAGTTAACAAATCGATCTCTTCCCCTGCTTTTCGAGGTGATGACCTGGCTCTGTTGCCTTGATCCATCCTCCCCGTCTGCACTGTGCATACCTAAGGATGGCTGCCGATGACTGCTGCTGCGACTTCGCAACCGGATCCCAAGCCTTTCACGTTACCCCGTGAGCTGTTGGGGCCGCCGCCAGAATTTTGGAATCCCACCCTGCTGATGTTTTTGGCAGCAGTGGCGCTTTCGGCCTCTTGCTTTGGCGGGTACGCCTTTTGGCATTGGCCCAGGTGGCTGGTGTTTTGGCTCAACTTTGTCGCCCTCTATGTTTTGGGCACGGTGATCCACGATGCCTCTCACGGCTCTGCCCACCGCAACCGCTTTTTGAACGAGGCGCTGGGTCACGGCTCTGCCTTGTTGCAGGGCTTTGTCTATCCTGTCTTTAAGCGGGTTCACATGCAACACCACGCCCACGTCAACCATCCCGAAGACGATCCCGATCACTACGTTTCCACGGGAGGCCCGCTATGGCTGATCGCACCGCGCTTTTTCTACCATGAGGTGTTTTTCTTTAAGCGGCAGCTCTGGCGCAAGGGCCGCTGGGATCTGTTGGAATGGGGCCTAAGTCGGCTGGTGGTGATCCTAACGTTTGCGCTGGCCATTCACTTTGGCTACACCGACTACATCATGAACTACTGGCTGCCCCCTGCTTTTATCATGGGCTTCCTGTTGGGCTTGTTTTTCGACTATCTACCCCATCGCCCTTTTCAGTCTCAGGAGCGGTGGTACAACGCCAGGGTTTACCCCGGCTGGCTGACCAATATTCTGCTGCTGGGGCAAAACTATCACCTGATCCACCACCTCTGGCCCTCGGTTCCTTGGTACAAGTATCAGGCGGCCTACTGGGTGGCTAAGCCGGAGTTGGATGCGCGCAACTGCCACCAGACGCTGGGCATTTGGCAGAAGGGCGAGTTTTGGAGCTTTGTCTACGACGCGCTGATTGGCCTCCACTGGCACAAGCCCGCTCCTGAGGGGGCCTCAGCCGAGTTGGCAACAACGCCATCCCTTGCTGATCCCCAGCTTGGCGAAGAGGCCGATTGAGATGGTCTTGCCGACGCTGCGGATCCCTCAGTTGCTGCTGTTTGTGGAGGCGGCCAGCTTGCTGCAGGACTCCAGCCAGGCCCTGTTACAGGCTGGTCAGGCGACGGCGGATTTGCCGGAGGTGATCGCGGAAGCGCGGGGGCGAGCTGAAGCTCAGTTGCAGTCCCTTGGGATCCCGGCAGAGTTGCGGGCGCAGGTGCGAGGGATTCTGAGGTTGACCTCGCTGCCGCAGGTGCTGGCCTACCTGCAGGATTTGTTGGACGCGGGATCCGGCCCCGATTTGGAGGCTTTCCTGAACCAGGCAGGATCCGCCTCTACTCTGTTGCGCTTTCCGCCGCTGCTGCTGGGAGCGGTGACACTGCAGGTGCTGCTGGAGCGGCTGGATTTTTCCCCTGCAGAACAAGCGGTGCTGCAGGCGCAACGAGCCCAGTGGGAACAGGCCCTGGCCGAACTAGCCACCAGCCATGGGGTTTCCCTAGAGCCGCTGCGGGCTGTTGCCGAGAGGGCGCTGCAGGCTGTCTCGACGGAGGAGCTGCTGCAACTGGGCCAGGATCTGGCTCAAGATCTCGAGGATTGGGGGGCTCTGGGCGCCACCGAGGTTGAGGGGGAAACCGAGCCTCAGGTGGAGCTGGCGGGGCCTCTGGTGTTCCTGATGGTGGCCGATCACCTGTTGGCCCAGACAGAGTATCCCCTCACCCCCGATCAACGGCTGGATCTGCAGACCAATCGCGCCGAGGCAGAGAGTCGCCTCGCGGCCATGCAAAAGCTGGGCCGCCTTGAGAACTTGGCGGAGCAACGGGCCTACATCCAGGCTTGGATCGCGCAGACCTCGGTTCCCGATCTGCTACAGACTCTGGATCGCTGGTTTGCCCCCTCTGAGGTTGACCCCTAAGGTTCATCAGAGGCAGGACCGAGGCTCGCTATGCTTGATGCTGTAATGCTGAGGCAAGCGGATCCCACGCAAGGGAGGAGGTGGGAAGGTGGACTGGGGCAGCCTGTTCTGGCTCTTTCTGATCTTCAGCTCATTGCAGCCCCTTTTGAACCGTCGTGCCCAGGAGTTTCGCCGTCTGTTGGCGATCCGGGAGTTGGAGCAAAAGCGGGGCAGCCGGGTCATTTTGCTCATCCACCGCCAGGAGTCAATCAGTTTTTTGGGGATCCCGGTTTCCCGCTACATCAGCATCGAGGACTCAGAGCAAGTGTTGCGGGCAATCCGCCTCACTCCGCCCAACACCCCCATTGATTTAACGTAAGGTGCGGAATTCCCCACCCGGGTGGGGATGGATAGCACCCTCTGACTGATTCTGGTTGTATTGCTTCAGATTTTCTATGGAGCAAATCATGCCAAAGCC
>NZ_JANSIY010000160.1:0-4186 GCF_047462295.1 Synechococcus sp. H60.3
TATGCTTCTCCCCCTTGTATCTCTGACGATAATGATAAGCTCTTTGACCGCGTAAACTCCGAGCTACTCCCCGTTCCATCCCCTCCCACACCCCTGTCTGGTCGAGAGCAATCAGATCCTCCGCTGGAATATCTCTGACTTCTTGACTATAAGCTAGTCGTTCTCTTTGCACCTCCTCTTCTTGGACTCTCGCGCTGCGGTAAGTCTTTTTTTTAGAGTCATTCCTTGCTTTTTCAAGAAATTGTGTATCGTGACAGTACTTACATCAATTGCTAAGCGCTCCCGCAACAGTTCTTGATACTGCCACAGGTAGAGGTCTGGGTGTTCTGCAATGATTGCCATCACTTCCTGTCGATGTTGTTCCAAAATACCCACTCGCTTAGTGCCTACTTTCTTGGGGGTTAAATCTTGAGTTTGTTGGTACTGTCGCACCCAGCGGTGTACTGTTCTTTTGGTCACCATGAACCGTTCGGCTACCTGGCGGATGGAGGTCTTACCTGCCTGATAAGCTGCTACAACTCTTTGCCTTAGATCCAAAGAATGGGTTGGCATTCCCTTCTCTCCTTCCTCTTGAAACCTGTACCCTATTTTAAATTAACAGGCTGTATTTCAAACCAGATTAAGACACTCCTCAGTCGCTCCCTTTTTGGAAGAGGTGAGTTGGAGATCGATGTGATAGACTATTTCATTGCCATTGGATTTGAATAGGCTAACATAAGTGATTCTGCTGATATCCGAACAGCTTCGTATTCTCAAGTACTGACAGATGCTACATTGACAAGCAATAATGAGGGCAACCACAAAAGGGTCAACGGAGCTGAGTTCTATGAGATGCGTGGAGCAAACTCCCGGCAAGCGTGTTTATCTAGAGCCTGGAGTTTCGTTGCTTGAGGCTGTCGGTAGTGCCTTTGTAATGTTGGTTTTATCGTCCCCACCTATCCTACCTATTGGGCTTTCTGGGGGGGATCACCGTTTTACTTGCCATCGGCTTGATCAGGATACAGTCACCTGTGAAGTGGTCTTCCAGCCACTGCTGCCTTTACCAAAACAGATCGAGTTTTATTATGACGTAAGGGGAGCCGGAACCAAAACTGAAACTCGAACAGACTCCGAAGGGGACGAGACAACCTATTACTACGTCACTCTCATAACTCCTGCAGGAGAAACAAAAGCTTGGTCAGCCGCCAGCGAGAGCGAGGCTCGGCAACTGGCAACAAAGATCCAATCGTTTCGGATGAGTGCAGAGAGCCAGCTCTTGGTGGCCAGCGATGGTTTTGCCTTAGAGGATTTCTTGGGTGTCGCTCTGATTGCTCTGGCTCCAGCAGGAGTGGTGGTTCTATTCCTAATACTCGCTTTAATTAAGAAGAGGCGTCGGCTGACCTTTGACCGCTCCCTCTACCAGATCTTGGAGGAGTACCTCACTCCCTTTGGAATAAGGGGGCGGAAAACTTATTCCTTCAGAGATGTTCAGCAAGTTGTAGTTGAGAGGTCAACAGATTCCGATGGCGATAGTTATTTTTCGGTGAAGGTGGAGCTGGCATCGGGAGAGCCTTTGTTGCATCTCAGTTTCGGTTCTGACAATGGCAAGGCAAGGGCGGAGGCGGAGCAATTGGGCCAGCTTTTGGGGTGTCCGGTAAGGCTGCCGGAGGCAACGTCTTAGGCTTAGCCTATTCTGAGCCCCCACTTGGGTTTTTGGGGACAAGCCCGGCCAAAGCTGAGACAATAACACCTGTCCACGCGCTTAAAGGGATCCCCCGTGCTGCCGCGGGCTGCTCTGTGGATTTTGGGGTTGGGCCTGCTTCTGCGCTGCTGGGTCGCGGCTCTGTTGCCGCCGGGCTTTGACGAGGCCTACTACTACCTCTACACTCGCCATTTGGACTGGAGCTATTTTGACCATCCACCGCTGGTGGCCTGGATCACAGGCCTGGGACCTCTTCTGACGGGGCGGGTGTCGGCTTTTTCAATTCGATTGGGATCCCTGCTGGCCTACACTGGCTCTTCCCTGTTGCTTTACCTCACAGCGGTGCGGCTCTTTTCAGTGCAGGCAGGGCTGATCACTCTGGCAACCATTAGCATCGCGCCCATTTTCTGGATTGGGTTTGGGGTGCTGACCCTGCCGGATAGCCCGCTGATGTTTTTTACGGCGGCAACCCTGTGGGTGGCTGCCCAGGAGTTTTTTCCAGCTCCCTTGGCGGAGGGGAAATTGGGAGCCTATGGGGCAGCTCGCTACCGACCGGGGCCCAGGCTAGCCCTGATGGGGCTATTGGTGGGGCTGGCCTGCCTAGGCAAATACCACGGCCTGGCGTTGGGGTTTGGCCTGGTGCTCTTTTGTCTGCTCAGCCCAGCCCACCGCTGCGCCCTCAGGTCGGGATGGGCGCTCTTGGCAGTGCTGGGGTTCTTGGCGGCCTTCAGCCCGGTGCTGATCTGGAACGCCCAGCAGGATTGGGTCTCCTTTCGCTTCCAGGGGGGGCGAGCGGTGCCGGAGAGTGGCTACCGCCTGCAGGATCTGGGGCTGACGGTGCTGGCGGAAATTTTTTATCTTTTCCCAACCTTGGGGATCCCTTTGCTGGGGCTGAGCTTGGCCGAGGGTGGGCGGGTGGGGTTGGCGCTTTTTCAGGGAAGACGCCTCACGGATCGAGAGCTGAAGCATCTTTTGATCTTGGCCTGTGGGTTGCCGCTGGTGCTGGCTTTTACCTTGATGGGGGGCTATCGGCCCATTTTGCCCACCTGGCCGATGCCGGGGTTCTGGGTGCTGAGCTTGCTTTTGGGATCCCGCTGGGAAAGGTGGCCGGAGGCAAGGCGGCTCTTGGCAGGAACGGCGGTGGCGGTGAGCCTGTTGGTGGGGGTGGGGCTGGCCCATGTGCGCTACGGGCTGCTGCAAGCGCCTGGCGGTCTGGGCCTGTGGCCGGTGGAACAGGATCCCTCGACTCAGTTGATTGACATCGAACAGTTGCGGCGGCGATTTCAGGCGGATCCCCGCTTGGCCCAGGCTCTGGCGGAGGCGGATTTCATTTTCACGAACGCTTACTTTTTGGGCGGCCAGATTGGCATGGCCTTGGCGCCGCTGACGGAGAAACCCCTCACCTGCCTGGATGAGGATCTGCGCGGCTTTGCCTTTTGGTCACAACCTGAAGATTGGCTGGGGCAGGATGGCCTGCTGATTACCTCCAAGCTGTTTCAGCCAAGAGCAGGGATCCCGGCCGCCTACGGCACCTACTTTGAACAAATTGAGCCAGTGGCAGAGATTCCCCTGCGGCGGGCGGGGGCAGTGGCCCAAACCTTTCAGGTGTACCTGGCTCGGCGGATGCGCCAACCCTATCCCCGTCCCTACTCCCGCCGGCGCTGAGGGCTACGGCTTTTTCTCCCCACTAACGCACCCCCTCAGGAACTGCCAAGGGCAGATGGGCCGAGCTTCTGGGCTTGGCTAGCCTAATAGTCTATTGCTTCAAAAGTTGGCGAGGAACTCATGCAGACCATCATCATGACGGTGGGCACCTCTCTGCTTACCAACCTGGACAAAGACCTGCAGCCGCAGCGCCCTTGGGTCGGCCAAAAAACCATCGGCGATCCAGAACGGGCCTTGGCCTGGATGAAAAAAACAGACTTGGAACTAATCAGCGCCGAAACCAACACCTACTACCGGCTGGATCCCACTCCGCAGGATGCCTTGATTTTGCTGTACTCCGAAACCCCTGAAGGACTGGAGTGTGCCCAGATTTTGCAGCTCTTTTTTGAAAAAGCGCTGGGCCAGCAGCAGGTTTCCCTGCTGCCCCTCCCCGGCATCAACTACGAGCTAGAGGGATCCTCGCTGGAGCGGATGGCCAAGCTGTTGCAACAGTTGGCCGAGAGCGCCAAGGGGATCGTCACCTTTGCCGCCACCGGGGGGTTTAAAGCCCAGGCCATGGTCATGGCCGTGGTGGGCAGCCAATTGGGGATCCCGGTTTGCTACATCCACGAGCAATACAAATCTTTGGTGTATTTGCCTTACTTACAGCCGCAAGTCCAGCCGCGGATCCCGCGGGCAAGCTTGCCGGATTCTGGTCGAGATCGCTCCCAGGTCATCCAATTGCGCAGCGACAGCAGCCATCACCGTCCTCGCAGTTGGGTCAAGGTGGAAAAACTCCTGCGTGAGCTGCCTTGGGTAGATCTGGTTCGCTACGACCCAAGCGCCTACGCTGCCCCCAAA
>NZ_JANSIY010000161.1:0-1959 GCF_047462295.1 Synechococcus sp. H60.3
TTAAAGCATTGCTACCTCCTGCCTACTCTTGAGCCAAAAGGGATCCCAGCCAGCCCTGCTGGAGCGCTTTCTGGGTGGGAGTGAGTTCAGGCAAAGCTTCGAGGGTGTAAACATCCGGTCGGGGTGGATCCAAGGGGATCCAGAAGTGTTTCAACTGATCGCCTTGGAAGACGCTTAGGCAGATCACCTGGTGGGGCTGGTAGGCTGCCAGGCGCTCCGGCAAGGTGGTGGCGCTCACCCGAAAGCCGTCTAGGGCTACGAGCTCGTCGCCAGCCCAGATGCCTGCTTTTTGGGCCGGGGATCCCATCTCGACGGCGCTGATGCGTTTGCCTTCCCCATTGAAGTGGAGACCCAGGTAGGGGGAAGGGTTGGGGCGGCTGAAGTGGGCTTTGAGGGTGAGGCCAAAAGGGTGGAGGTAAGCGTTGTAGTCCAGCTCTTCTGTACCTTCCACGTAGGCAGCGAAAAAGTGGCCAAGATTGGCGCCGGCTACCCGCTCAAAGGCCTCCCGCAGGTCTTGGTGGGTGTAGCCTTTCTCAAACCGGCCAAAGCGCTGCCACAAATCCTGCATGGCCGTGTCCAGGGATCCCTGGCCCCCCGAAAGGTGGCGAATGTGCAGATCCAGCAGCCAGCAGACCAAAGCGCCCTTGAGGTAATAAGAAACCTGGCTGTTGAGGCTATTTTCGTGGGGACGGTAGAGTTTGATCCAAGCGTCGAAACTGGATTCCTGCAGCGATTGCACGGCCCGACCCGGAGTGCGCTGCAGCCGGCCAATTTGCTCGGCCAGGATCTGCAAAAAATCTTTGGCGCTGAGGATCCCTGCCCGCAGCAAGATGACATTTTCGTAGTAGCTGGTTGCCCCCTCGCAAAACCAGAGGCAGTCCACGTAATTTTCTTGGTTGTAGTCAATTTTCTCCAAAGCCAGAGGGCGCAGCCGCTTGACGTTCCAAGCATGGAAAAGCTCGTGGGCCAGCAGCGCCAAAAAGCGGCGATAGGACTGGGGCTGATGCAGCTCCAGCCCAGAATAATTAAGGGTGGTGCTGTACTTGTGCTCTAGGCCGCCAAATCCCCCTGGCGACAAATGCACAATAAACCAGTAGCGGTCGTAGGGCAGCCCGCCAAAAAACGCCGCAGTGGCCCGGACAATTTTCTCGGCATCGGCCACCGCTTGCTCCAAATCCAGGGTGCCTGCTCCCCAGACCACGAAGTAATGCGGGATCCCTTCCACTGCAAACGACCGCAACTGGTGCAGGCCCACCTCCACCGGACTATCCACCAGCTCGTCGTAGTCTGCCGCCACAAAAGACTGGCCGGAAGCAGGATCCTCAGAAGAAGAAATCAAAGGTCGCAAACTGGTGGCGATGCGCCAATCTGGCTTGGGAGGGATCACCGTCAAGGTGTAGGGTTCCCGCTCGCGACCGGGCACATAGAAAAAGAGCGCCGCCCCGTTGAAGTAGGCGTGGGTGAGATCCAAATGGTTGGTGCGCACCGTCAGCTCATAGGCATAGACCCGATAGCGAACCTTCACAGCCGAACAGCGGGGCGGCTCGATCTCCCAAGTGTTCTTATCTACCTTCCGCCAGGCCAAAGGGATCCCTTGCTCCGTTGCCGCCTGAAACTCTTGCACATGGCGGGCATATTCCCGCACCAGGTAGGATCCCGGCGTCCACACCGGCAGCCGCAGTCGCAGAGGCGCTTCTGGATCCACCTCTTGGATCTGTAGTTCCACCTCCAGCAGATGATTGGCCGGCTCCGGCATCCGTACTGTGAAGTGCTGACGGCTCGGTTGAGAAGGTGTGGCCACAGCCGCCTCCGGGATCCCCATAAAACCCCTCCAATCGATTACGGCCCCCGCCCCTGGTCCTGGATTCGCTGCTGGACAAGAGACGAGACTTTAAAAATGTAGCTCCTGCTACAAAGGTATCCGGGCAGAACCTTTTAGCTTAGGATAATCTTGCCCCT
>NZ_JANSIY010000161.1:2059-4157 GCF_047462295.1 Synechococcus sp. H60.3
CCGATCTGATTTATAGGTTGATCTTAGGTATAAACTGGCTTTAAAAGGTTGACGAATATGGTGGTGGCCATCGCGGAAAAATCTCTGATTGCAGCCTTCAAACAGTTAGGAGGGCCTCACCATCCTCCGGTTATCGAAACGTTTGAACGCGGTAAGACCATCTTCTTCCCTGGAGATCCGGCGGAGCGCGTTTACTTTTTGGTGAAAGGAGCTGTCAAGCTCTCGCGGGTCTACGAAATGGGAGAAGAAATTACCGTTGCTCTCCTGCGGGAAAACAGCATTTTTGGGGTGCTCTCCTTCATCACGGGGCAGCGCTCCGACCGCTTCTATCACGCGGTGGCCTTTACCCGCGTCGAGCTACTCTCTCTGCCCATCGAACAGGTGGAAAAATCGCTGCGGGAGAACGCTGAGCTGGCCATGCTGCTGCTCAAGAGCTTGGCTTCTCGCATCCTGCAGACAGAGATGATGATTGAAACACTGGCTCACCGCGACATGGGATCCCGCCTGGTCAGCTTTCTACTGATCCTCTGCCGCGACTTCGGGGTGCCCGGCCCCAATGGAGTCACCATCGATCTCAAGCTCTCTCACCAGGCCATTGCGGAAGCGATTGGCTCAACCCGTGTCACCATCACGCGTCTGTTGGGGGAGCTGCGCAAGAAGAACTACATTTCCATCCACAAGAAAAAGATCACCGTCCACGACCCGATGCAGCTTGGCCATCGCTTTGCCTAAGGGAAGAAGCTGGCCCGCGGACGTTTCCAAGAATTTCCAATAAAGAGTAATGGCAGTGCCACCGTTCGTCGGGACAATCCCTCCCTCTGGGAGAGGGGTAGCCGCGCCAGCAAGGGAACCCCCACTCAACCGCCGGCGGCTGAGGGCGATCCTTGGGGAGAGGCTTGCTGCTGGGCCAGAGCAGCCAAGATCTTTTCTCCCATCTCGCGGCAGCCTACGAGGGTCATCCCCTCCGAGTAGATGTCGGCAGTGCGGTAGCCCTGGGCCAAAACTGCCTCGACAGCCTGCTCGATGCGGTCGGCAGCTTGGGGCTGATCCAAAGAGTAGCGTAGCAGCATTGCCCCAGAGAGCACCTGGGCAAGAGGGTTGGCCTTGTCTTGTCCGGCAATATCGGGGGCTGACCCGTGTACTGGTTCGTATACCCCAGGGCCAGAGGATCCCAAAGAGGCAGAGGGCAACATGCCGATGGATCCAGTCAGCATCGCTGCCTCATCGGAAAGAATATCCCCGAAGAGGTTCTCCGTGAGAATGACGTCAAACTGCTTCGGCCAGCGCACCAACTGCATGGCAGCGTTATCGACGTACAGGTGGGAAAGCTCCACGTCGGGGTACTCAGCCGCAATGGCGGTAACCCGCTCCCGCCACAGTTGCGACACTTCCAGGACATTGGCCTTATCCACTGAGCAGAGCTTGCGCCGTCGCTTGCGAGCCAGTTCGAAGGCCACGCGGGCAATGCGATCCACCTCGGCCTCGCTGTAGGCCATGGTGTTTACACCCCGCCGGGATCCCGTGGCATCTGTGAAGATCCCTTTGGGTTGGCCGAAGTAGATGCCTCCGGTGAGCTCGCGCACCACCACCAGGTCGATCCCGGCGATCACCTCTGCCTTGAGGGAAGAGGCCTCCACCAGTTGCGGAAAGATCTTCACCGGGCGCAAGTTGGCAAATAATCCCAAGCCAGCCCGCAAGCCCAACAAAGCCCGCTCAGGACGCTTCTCCCGCGGCAGGGTGTCGTACTTAAAGTCGCCAACCGCCGCCAAGTAAACAGCATCGCTCTCCTGGGCCATTTTCAAGGTCTCTGGGGGCAAGGGATCCCCAGTGGCTTCGTAGGCTGCTCCACCAATTAGGCCCTCCTGCCACTGGAGGGAAAACCCCATCTGAGCGGCCACTGCATCCAAAACCGCCCGCCCCACCTGCATGATTTCAGGGCCGATGCCATCTCCGGCCAGGGCAGTAATCCGATAGGTTCGAGCAGCAGAGGAAGGAACGCTCATGGGCGGTCACGGTAAGAGAAGTGCGTAGCGATATTACCATCCCTTTGCCCACAGGTTTGCCGAAAAGTCCCCCAGGAAAGTTCTCCGAATCTCAA
>NZ_JANSIY010000162.1:0-4142 GCF_047462295.1 Synechococcus sp. H60.3
TAGCTTGGGCGTTTAGCTGGGGATCTCAATCGTGACATTGGCCAACTGCACATCGTCATAGTCCACCCAGGCCCCACCGTACTGGCCGATTGTGTTACTCCCCAGCGGCACAAAGATATCCAGGGATCCACCAAAAAGCGGGATACTTATCCGAGGGTCGCCGGCGATCCTGCCAGGCTGGATCACCGTTTTGCCAGTGCGCAGGGTAACAGTATTCAGGCCCAGGCGCAGATGCTCTAGCGGCAGAGGGATGCGCAAGCCGTCTCCTCCCAACTGGATCTGCTCTACCTCCACCCCGTTCAAAAGCACTCGCATGGGAGACATGTCGGCATTAGGGATCTGGGATTGTCCGGCCCGATAGGCGGCGGCTGTATCCAACCCAATCAGGGATCCAATCCGCAGAACTGGTGGACGGAGCGGCAGACGTTCTAGGCTGAAGGAGCGGGTCATCTCCCCCCCTTGGGCAGGAGCAAGAAATTGGCCAGCAGCCGCCGACTCAGGCGAATACCGGTTATCGCCTAGGCGGATGACATTGGCCTCCAGCACCAGCGTGCTGTTGGGATCCCAGCGCTCCAACTGTAACTGCCAAGGTCGCTCCCCGCCGGTCTGTCCGCTGCCTGTGCTCTGGGAATAGGGCAAATAGTTCTCCAGCCGCGCCACCAAAATCTCCTCTGCCGGCAGCGGCCCCGGCAGGCGAAACCGCCCCTGGGCATCGGTGCGCACCGCAATCCCGGCTCCCGGAATGGCCACCTCCACGTCGGCCAAGGGCTGCCCTGTCAGGCGATCCACCACCTGCCCAGAGTAGGCAGAATCCAACTGCACCTGTCCCGTGGGCACATCCGTGGCCGCCTGAATGCGCTGCTGCAACATCTGCCAATCGGCTTCTGTAATTCGTCCATCCTGGTCAACATCGGCAGCCCGGATCTGGTCGTCGGTCAACCCCCGTTCTCCGCGCAAATAGGCCCCCAACAGGTTGCGATCCTGCACCGTCAAGCGGCTATCCCCATCCAGATCACCCGGTTGAAAAGGCTGCGCTTGGGCAGAAGACACGCCTATCCAACCCAGAGCAAGGGATCCCAGCAGCAGCAAGAGGGAACGCCCCCATGAGGAGACCCTAGACATAGGCAACTCTCCTGAAAAAAGAGCTAGCCGCAGAGCCGGGAAGGCTTTGTTTACGTTCTAGCGCAGTTCACCGCTTTGCCGCCGGGTTAGCCGAGCCGATTGAGGCTACTCTTGAGCGCATATTTTGCCGATTCGCCCTCTGCCCACTGGGACAGGCCAGAACTCGAAAGCTTGATGGTAAGATGAGCGTGGTGACCTGCTTCTTCTATGGCTCGATACTCCTGCGTGACTCAGCTTATGGGATCAGCCGAGCAGCTAAGCGAAGCGATCCGCGCGGTCTTGGAGCGTTGCCAGCTTACCGTCCTACACAACAGCCCTGACTACTGGGTGGCCGGCGAGCCGCCTGGAAAAAATCCCTACACCAAGCTGGTGACGGTGGAGGTGTTTGTGGATCGCAGCCGCCAAGCCGCTGACGGGTCTGTAGAGGTCACCTGCATCGCCAAAAACGAAGAGCTACCCCTGAGAAGCGTCAACCATTGCCAACAAACCTTTGACCAATTGAGGGCAGAGCTAGCCCAGTTGCAAGCTCAACTGCAGCTTGCTGCTCGACAAAAAGAGGCCATAGAATAGCGAAGCTGAGTTCCCTTGGATCTCATGGCACGTCGCTGCCAACTGACCAACAAAAAACGCAACAACGCTTTCGCCATCTCCCACTCCCACCGGCGTACCAAGCGCCTGCAGGAGGTTAACTTGCAGTGGAAACGCGTCTGGTGGGAGGAGGGCAAGCGGTTTGTGCGTTTGCGCCTTTCCACCAAGGCCCTGAAAACCCTCAAGACCAAAGGGATAGGGGCCATGGCCCGCGAAGCTGGAATCGACCTCAACCAATTTTGAGGGATCAGCCGGTGCCTTGACCTCCTGAGAACTGATCTGCTACGGCTGGCGGGAGAGTGACTTCGGCTACAGCTCACAGCAATCCAAACAGTTTGCGTGACTTGGGCTGGAGCCCCGCCAGCAGAGTGTTGAGGGTATCCCGCTGAGTAAGCTCGTTGGTGCCGCTCGCGCGCTCGATCAAGAACTTGCGCATTTCGTCCGAGAGCTTGGCGTCGGTAAAGTCGGCGCCGACAAAGCTGGCCCCTTCGATTTGGGCCTCTTGTAGGTTGGCCCCCACCAGGAGGGCTTGGTTGAAGTTGGCATGTTGCAACTGACAACTGGCTAGGACGGCCTGGGAGAGGTTGCAGCGAAATAGGTTGGCTTGGCGAAAGTCAGCGGCAAAAAAGTTTCCTTCCGCTAGGTTGGCAGCCACCAAGCTGGCCTCGCGAAAGATGGAGTGGCTGAAACGGCCTTCCTGAAAGCTGCTTTTGTCCAGCTTGGCAGCGGTGAAGTTGCTGTAGTCTCCCAGGGCTTGACTGAAGCTGGATCCCCGGAGGTCGGAGGCAGCGAAGTTGGCCCGCTCCATCTCGGCACGGCGAAAGTTGCATAACCGCAGATCTGCCTGTTGCATACTGAGCGAGCGCAGGTTAGCCCGCGTCAAGTTGGCCTTGGGCATCTGGATGCGGTCGAACAGGCCCCGCGAGAGGTAAGCACCTTCAAGGTTGGCGCCCAACAGGGAGCGCCCTTCTCGCAGGGCTGCTAGCAAGTCCCGCGTGGTTTCAATGCGAACCGGCTCGGAGGGTTGGGGAGAAGAAACACTCACAGACAGACCACTTCTCACAGGCAGGCCAGAAACCTGGTCAACCTGACCGAAACACTGAGGGCTAACAGGGATCCCATCTAATTAAGCTAACGTTTGCATCGCCGGTCGAGGTTAAGGGGATATTAAAGACGGCTCTGCAGCGGTTTAACTTTCTACTACTGCCGAACCGGCCTGCTAGCCGAGAGCAATCCGCTCCAATTTGTTGCATACTCAGGGCAGCTTTTCGTTGCTCAAACCATTCATGCAGGTAGCTTTCATTGTCGATCCGTTGTCTCAGTTGCAGGTGAACCACGACACCAGCGTTGCCTTGATGGAGGCGCTGCAGAGACGAGGCCACCGCATTTTTTGCCTTGGATTGGCTGACCTCTACTGGGATCAAGGGGAAACCTGGGGATCCGTTGAGGAAATTGTGTTGGATCTAGGAGCGGATCCCTGGTACGAGGTCAAAGAACGGCGCTTGTTGCCCTTGAGCCAGATGCAAGCAGTATGGATGCGCAAGGATCCGCCGGTGGACGCGGCCTATCTCTACGCCACCTACCTTCTGGATCATCTCTCCCCCCGCCGCACCCTAGTGCTCAACCATCCTGCCGGGATCCGCTCCGCCAACGAAAAGCTCTATGCTTTGCAATTCCAAGAGTGGATCCCGCGTACCTGCGTCAGCAGCAGCAAGGCCTTGCTACGCCAATTCGTCGAGCAGGTGGGGCAGGCGGTACTCAAGCCCCTGGGCGGCAAGGGTGGGGAAGGGATCCTGCGGATCAACGCCGGCGATCCAAACCTCAATTCCTTAATCGAGCTGAGCACCCAATTCGGTCGGCTGCCCGTGATGGTGCAAGAGTATTTGCCGCAGGCAGCAGCGGGAGATAAGCGCATTTTGCTGCTGGAGGGCGAGCCTTTGGGCGCCGTCAATCGGATCCCTGGGGAGGGGGATTTCCGTGGCAATGTGGCCGCTGGGGGTCGGGTGGAGAAAACCGAGATTGCCGAAAAAGAACGGGCCCTCTGCGCAGCTTTGGCGCCGGTGCTGCGGCAGGAGAAACTCTATTTTGTTGGAATTGATGTCATCGGGGAACGGCTGACAGAGATTAATGTCACCAGCCCAACTATGCTGCGGGAGATCTGCCAGTTAGAAGGGGTTGATTTGGCTGATCAAGTGGCCCAGTGGCTAGAGAAGAAAGTGCCGATCAAAGCGTAAACTACCCCACATCCCCTTCCGAGGAATCTGGTCATTATCCAACAGGTACCCTCTCCAAACTTGGCATTAAGTTCCTCTCCAGCCACTTTCTCCCTTTGAGCTCCCCTGCAAGAGCATAAATGCTACAGCCTGTTAATTTAAAATAGGGTACAGGTTTTAAGAGGAAGGAGAGAAGGGAATGCCAACCCATTCTTTGGA
>NZ_JANSIY010000163.1:0-1879 GCF_047462295.1 Synechococcus sp. H60.3
AACAAACGCTGTGGGATCCCGCCATCGCTGCCCTCTTCTCCAACGGACAAACCGAGACAGACAGAGTATCCACAAGAATGGGCAGGAATCGAGCAGATCCCTGCCCCTCTCAAGCCCCAAATTGGCTCTCTTCAAGACTCCTGCGCCAGGCGGGCGTAAAACAAGCCCTGGACACGGACGGTGTGAGGTTCCAGTGCCCCTTGCTCGGTGCTGGACTGCTGAATGCTGACGAAGGAGCCGCCCATCTCACCCGTGCTGGGATCCACGCGGGCAATGCGCAGCGACATTGTCCCCTGGGAAACCTCGTCCACCTTGCGGTTGGTGGCGAAGTCGTCCTTGGCCGCCTGCAGCCCTACGGCTGTGTCGTAGCCGACGTTGGAGCCGCGCCCGCGCGCGTCGAGGAAGGTGCTGCTGTGGTAGCCGGGCACCAAGAACTCCCCTTCAAAGTCGGTCGAGGGGTCGATGGCGGAGCCCTGAGCTGTGGCCACCAAGTCTTTCACGCTAAACAAAAACGGCACCCGCTCGCCGCGGGGTAACTGACCGGTGGTCGGCTGAAAAGTGATCCCGTCCACCACTTTGAGCTCCAACCCGCCGTCTTTGGGGGTGACTTCGGCCTTAATCGGCCCCAGCGTGGCTGCCGAGATCATAATGTTTTTGGCCTTGATAAACTCTTTTTCGCCGTTCCGCTTTTCCTCTTCGATTTCAATTTGCACCGGCTGGAAGCAGACATCTGTCAACTTTACGGATCCCCCCTTGGGCACCTCGATACGGCCGCGGGCATTGTCGGAGACGGAGGGGCAAATGGCCGCCTTGCCGGTGTTGCGGATCTGGTCGTAGGTTAAGGGGGCCTTAGCTGCCTCCGCCGGCAGGGCGAAGACGCTCAAACAGAGCGCCAACAGGATGGCGAGTAGTGGACGGTACCGCATAATCAACCTCGAAAAACCTGTTTTAATCTCAATGCTGCTGGGGAAAATAAGCCCGAATGCCCCTATTGTACGCAATAGGGATCCCCTCTTTGGCCGGGCTCGCAGAAGTTTCTTGGCCAGGCAGAGCTGTTAGGCTGCTGCGTTTTCCCACTGCTTGGATTACCGACTCCTGCTCTTCTGTGAAGGCCTTGCGGCCACCTCAAAACGGGCCACTCACCACCAGGGATCCCAGCCAGCGCTCTCGAATCTGGTTTACCAGCTCGCCGATGGGCTGTTGGTTAACGCGGTAGCTGGTGGGATGGGCGATCAGGCGGGCGGTGCTCTCGAAAAGGCAGTCCCGTTCCACCAGGCCGTTTTCCCTCAGGGTGCGTCCGGTGGCCACCAAGTCCACAATGGCATCGGCCATGCCGGTGAGGGGAGCCAGTTCCACCGAGCCGTAGAGGGAGATAATTTCCACCGGCAAATCCAACCGGTCAAAATACTCGCGGGCGCAGCCGACAAACTTGGAAGCGACGCGGGCATGGGGAGGCAACTGGGCCGCCGAGGTGTAGGGACTATCTTGGGGCAGGGCCACCGACATGCGACAGTAGCCGAACTTCAGATCCAGCAGGTGGGCCACCCGCGCTTCGCTGCCGGCATAGCGCTCTCGCAAGATGTCGTAGCCGACGATGCCCAGCTCGGCCTGTCCGTATTCCACGTACACCGGCACGTCGTGGTTGCGCACCAGCAGCGCCTCGTAGCGTTGCCCGTTGAGCTGGGTGGGCGATTCAATCCGCAGCAGGCGGTTGCCGGGATCCAAAAAGCGACTGAAATCGATCCCCACCTGTTGCAAGCAGCGGACAGCGTCGGCCAACAAGGCTCCCTTGGCCAGGGCAATGGTGATCGTCGGGGTATTGGGCTTCGGAGCTGGCCGAGGGCTGGTGGCTGTCAACATAGGCACTTAGGGATCCCTT
>NZ_JANSIY010000163.1:1979-4139 GCF_047462295.1 Synechococcus sp. H60.3
TGGTGATCGTCGGGGTATTGGGCTTCGGAGCTGGCCGAGGGCTGGTGGCTGTCAACATAGGCACTTAGGGATCCCTTCTGGCAAAAGGACAAGGGCAGTGGGAATGCTACTTAGTTAAAGAAGGAAAGTGGATACCAGGGATCCTGCGTCCTCAATTGTAGGGAACTGACCTCTTGCCGGCGAGGTAGACTCGGCAGATGTTTTCCAGAACGCAGATCCTGGGATGATAAAAACACGATGAACCCGGAGGAGAGACGACGGCATGAAAGCCATGATCCTGGCAGCCGGCAAAGGGACACGGGTACGGCCCATCACCTACATGATGCCCAAGCCGATGATCCCGATTCTGCACAAGCCGGTCATGGAGTTCTTGGTGGAGCTGCTGCGGGAACATGGCTTCGACCAAATCATGATCAACACTAGCCACCTCGCTCACCAGATCGAAGACTACTTTCGCGATGGCCAGCAATGGGGAGTACACATCGGCTTTTCCTTCGAGGGCCACTTCGAGAACGGCCAGCCGGTGGCCGAACCCCTGGGATCCGCCGGTGGCATGCGCAAGATCCAGGATTTCTCTGGCTTTTTTGACAGCACCTTCGTGGTGCTCTGCGGCGATGCGCTAATCGACCTCAACCTAACCCAGGTGGTCAACTTTCACAAATCTAAGGGGGCATTGGCCACGGTGGTGTTGCGAGAGGTGGATCCCAGCCAAGTCTCCAGCTACGGAGTGGTGGTAACTGATGAGACGGGCCGGGTCACCGCCTTCCAAGAAAAGCCCAGGCAGGAAGAGGCCCTCAGCAACACCATCAACACCGGCATCTACGTGTTCGAGCCAGAAGTCCTGGACTACATCCCCCCCGGCTGCCCCTATGACATCGGCAGCGATCTCTTCCCCGCCTTGGTGAAAGCCGGCGCCCCCTTCTACGGCCTCAAGGCCGACTTCCAGTGGGTGGACATTGGCCGTACCCATGACTACTGGCTGGCAGTACAGAAGGTGCTGCGCGGCGAGATCAAAGGCGTCAAGGTGCCCGGGATCCAGATTCGGCCCGGCGTCTGGACAGGGATCAATATCCGCGCCAACTGGGATCGCATCCACATCGAGCCGCCGGTGTACATCGGGGCCAGCACCTACCTGGCGGATGGGGTAAAGCTCATCGGCCCCACGGCCATTGGCTACGGCTGTGTGTTGAACGAAGGGTGTACGCTGGATGGCAGTCTCATCTTTAACTACACCCAAATCGCCGCAGGAGTGACGCTGCGCCACCAGATGGTGATGGGTCGCTACTGCATTTCCTCCGATGGCAATGCCATCGATACGGAAGAGTCCAACCTCACCTGGTTGATCGGAGATGCCCGCAGCCATGGCAACGGCAAATCCCAATAGCGCCCTCTACCTTTACGGGATCGTTGCTGCCCCCGGCCCGCGCCACCTGAATGTGGTGGGGCTGGATAAGCAACCGGTGGGGGTTCACGTGCTGGGATCTTTGGCCTTTCTCTATTCCCAGGCTCGCCAGGAGCGCTACTTGGCCAGCCGGGCCAATCTGCTGGCCCACGAAGCCGTCCTAGAAACCGTCATGAACGAGGGACACCGCGCCCTGCTGCCGTTGCAATTTGGCCTGGTGGTGAGCGGCTGGGACCAGGTGGAGCAGGATCTGGTTAAACCGCACCTGGCCGATCTGTTGGCCCTGCTGCAGCGCCTAGAGGGCAAACGGGAGGTGGGGGTAAAAGTCTTCTGGGATCCCCAGCAAGAGCTCCAATTGGGGCTGGAGGAAAACCCCGCCCTGAAAGCCCGGCGGGACGCGATGGTCGGCACCCCCTTGGGGCTAGATGCAGTGGTGGAAATTGGACAAGCCCTAGAGCAACTGCTGGAGCAACGGCGCCAACACATTGCCCAAACCTTCACAGCCACCCTCGGCCCTCTGGCCGGCGACCGCGTCGAGGGAGAGCTGCTCACGGAAAATATGGTCTACAACAGCTCGTTTCTCATCAACTGGGAAGATGAGCCGGTTTTTGCCCAAAAAGTGGAGGAGCTGGATCGAGCCTTTCAGGGACGGCTGCGCATTCGCTACAACAATTTCACCGCTCCCTACAATTTCGCCAAGCTTTGACCGGCCTGTACTCACCCTCGTTTCGCTGGATCAGCGCATTCTTGCAAGCAAA
>NZ_JANSIY010000164.1:0-4111 GCF_047462295.1 Synechococcus sp. H60.3
CTGCTGAGCGGTGATGGGGATTTCGCGCCAGCCCTCCGGCATATCCGCAGCCAAGGCTGCCGGCTGGAGGTAGCCGCCTACCGGCCCAGCACACACCCGGAGCTGATTCGCCTGGCGGATCGCTTTGTCGATCTCTGTGCCTGGCAAGGGACAGGGATCCCAGTGCCCTTACCGGCAAAACAGACGGAGGCCAGCGGCTGAACCTCTGCGGTTCCGGCCAGTTGCTCCCATAATCAAATCAACAACCAACAGCAGACCATTCCTGACCCATCCCCTCAACTTCCAACCTCGATGGAGAGATACCCATGTCCACCCAGTTGTCGCCGCGGTTTGCCGAGGCCATGCGCTACGCCTACCGCTGGCACGCCGCTCAAACCCGCAAGGGAACAGGGATCCCCTACCTCAGCCACCTGCTGGCGGTGGCGTCCATCGCCCTGGAGCACGGCGCCGACGAAGATGAGGCTATTGCCGCCCTGCTCCACGACAGCCTGGAGGATGGCCCCCGCTACAGCAGTGAGCCGCGGGCCCAGATCGAACGGGAGTTGCGGGAGCACTTTGGAGAACGGGTGCTGCAGATCATCCTGGGATGCACAGACACCGACAGCGATAGCTCCCTGGGCGAGCCCAAAGAAAACTGGAAAGAGCGCAAAGTGGCCTATCTCAAGCACTTGGAAAGCGCAGATGCCTCAGTCTTGCTGGTGGCCGCCGCTGACAAACTGCACAACGTCCGCTGCATCCTGCGAGACTTTCACCAACTGGGGGATCAGCTCTGGGAGCGCTTCTCCGGCGGCAAAGAGGGATCCCTGTGGTACTACCGGTCGCTGGCGGAGATCCTGGGGCGACGGCTGCCTTCTAGGCTGGCGGTGGAGCTCCAAGAGCTGGTGGTCGAGCTGCAACGGGCAGCCGGGTCGGAGCCGGCAACCGCTTGACAGAGACGACCAGGGCTGAAGAGAATGCTGAGGGCAGCCTTCTTCTTCGCACTCTTCAGGTCACCTGTCTATGGTTCTCGCTGTTGGCACCATTGCTCCAGGGTTCAACACCACTGACACCCACGGCAACCAAGTTTCTCTGGCTGATTTTACCGGGAAAACCGTTGTCCTTTACTTTTACCCCAAAGACGACACCCCCGGCTGCACCAAAGAGGCCTGTGGATTCCGCGATGCTTACGCCGATTACCAAAGCAAAGACGTGGTGGTGTTGGGGGTGAGCATGGACGACCAGGCCTCTCACCAAAAGTTTGCCGAAAAGTACAACTTGCCTTTTCCTCTACTGGTCGATACCAGTGGGGTGATTGCCCGCGCCTACGATGTGGATGGGGGCGGTTACGCCAAGCGGGTGACCTACGTCATCGACGGCGAGGGCAAAATTGCCAAGGTCTATCAGAACATCAACACCGAAACCCATGCCCGCGATATCTTGGCAGACTTGGGCCTGTAAAATCTCTTCGGTTCTTCTCTGAGATCCCGGCCCTTGCGCATGAACGACGACATTCCGGTTGCGCGTCGCCAGTCCACTTCGGTGGAAAAAGCGCAAGGTTCGGCGGCTACCTTGAGGTTGCGCCTGAGCTTGGGGCTGGTAGTGGTTGGGTTGGTGCTCTTGGCGGGTTGGGGGATAGATCAGTTACCTGGATCCCAGCAGGTAGCGGATCCCCCAGTTCCGGAAGAAGCCGGTCAGCCCCCTCTGGCGCAGTCAACTGAGCAGGATAGACGGGTCTCTGTGCTGGGGCACTACGCCTATGCAGAAGCTCCACCGGAGAGCTTGCAGGTGGTGGGCCACTACCACGGTCGAGAGGTGCGCCTGCGCCAGGCGGCTGCCGAGAGCTACCTGCGCATGAGCGCAGCAGCCCAAGCCGACGGGATCCGCCTCGTCCCTATCTCTGGGTTTCGCTCGATAGCGGAGCAGGAGTTTTTGTTTTTTCAGGTGGCCCAATCGCGGGCCTTGCGACCGGAAGAACGGGCGGCGCTCAGCGCTCCCCCTGGCTACAGCGAGCATCACACGGGCTATGCCATCGACATTGGCGATGCCCAGTTCCCTCAATGGGATACCCAGGAGGCCTTTGAGACCACCCCTGCCTTCCGCTGGCTGGAGAAGAATGCTGCTCGCTTTGGCTTTGAGCTGTCCTTTCCCCGCGGCAACCCACAGGGGGTGAGTTACGAACCCTGGCACTGGCGCTTTGTGGGCGACCGCCACAGCCTGGAGACCTTCTACAAGCGCTAACAACTCCCCTCTCCCTCCGGGAGAGGGGACGGGGGTGAGGGCTGACTTCCTCCGGGAGAGGGGACGGGGGTGAGGGCCCAAAAAGCGGATGACGCGATTCGAACGCGCGACCGTCTCGTTGGCAACGAGAAGCTCTACCACTGAGCTACATCCGCATGGGGCATCTATCATGGCAAGTTTTGCGGTCGTTTGTCAAGCCAGGGATCCCTGTTCCAGAATGAGAGAAGTTTATCTTTCTTTGCAGTTGCGTCAGCCCCTGGCGGGGCTCATTTGAGGGGATCACGATGCGGGTAGCCATTATCGGAGCAGGGTTGGCTGGCTTGGTCACAGGGGTTGATTTGGCGGAAGCGGGGCACCAGGTGCAGATCTACGAGGCGCGGCCCTTTGTGGGCGGCAAGGTGGGCTCCTGGCAGGATGCCGAGGGCAACCACATCGAGATGGGCCTCCATGTTTTTTTCTGCAACTACAGCAACTTGTTTGCCCTGATGAAGAAGGTGGGGGCCTACGAGAACCTGTTGCCTAAGCAGCACATCCACACCTTTGTCAACCGCGGCGGGCACACGGGCAGCCTCGATTTTCGCTTTCCCCTGGGGGCGCCCTTCAACGGCCTCAAGGCCTTCTTCACGACAGAGCAGCTCTCCTGGGCCGATAAACTGCGCAACGCCCTAGCGCTGGGCACCAGCCCTCTGATTCGTGGCCTGCTGGACTACGAAGGGGCAATGCGGCAGATTCGCGCCTTGGATCGGCTGAGCTTTGCCGAGTGGTTCCGCCGCCACGGCGGATCCGAGGCTAGCTTGAAGCGGATGTGGAACCCGATTGCCTATGCCCTGGGCTTCATCGATACGGAGCAGATTTCCGCCCGCTGCATGCTGACCATTTTTCAGATGTTTGCCAGCAAAACAGATGCCTCCAAGCTCAACCTCCTCAAGGGATCCCCGGACAATTACCTTACCCAGCCCATCGTCCGCTACCTGCAAGCCCGCGGCGGTCAGGTTTACACCCGCCGGGGAGTCAGCCGCATCGAAGTCAACGACTCCCCTCCCTACGCGGTAACCGGCTTGGTCTTGGCCAATGGCGAGCGGGTAGAAGCAGATGTGTATGTGTGTGCAACAGCCGTGGAGGGTGCCAAACGGCTGATCCCACAGGTGTGGCGGCAGTGGCCCCAGTTCGACAACCTCTACAAGTTGGAATCCGTACCTGTGGCAACGGTGCAATTGCGCTTCGATGGCTGGGTGACGGAGCTGAAGGGCCGGGCCAAACGCGCCGCCGACCACCCGCAGCCGCTTGGCATCGATAACCTCCTCTACACCGCCGATGCCGATTTCTCCTGCTTTGCTGATCTCGCCCTCACCAGCCCTGCCGATTACTACAAACCCGGCCAGGGATCCCTGCTGCAATGCGTGCTTACGCCGGGGGATCCCTTCATCTCCATGCCCAACGAGCAGATTGCCCAGCACGTGCTGCACCAAGTGCACGAGCTCTTCCCCTCCTCGCGGCAACTGAACCTGACCTGGTACAGCGTGGTCAAGCTGGCCCACTCCCTCTACCGAGAAGCGCCGGGCATGGATCCCTATCGCCCGCAGCAGAAGACCCCTGTGCCCAACTTCTTCTTTGCCGGCAGCTACACCGCCCAAGACTACATCGACAGCATGGAAGGGGCCACCCTCTCCGGCCATCTGGCCGCCCAGGCCATCCTGGCCGCCTGTCGGGATCCTCAGCCGTCGGCTTAGCGGGCGGTCTATGAAGATTGCAGCAGGTAGAGCACCGTAAAAACGCCAATACCCAGCAAAGCAACAGCGGTGGTCAAGTGGTTATTGGCCTGGGATCGGTGCTCGGCCAAAAAGGCTTCAGGAGGCTTGAACTTCACCCTGCCCGCTCGGATCGGCTTCCTCGC
>NZ_JANSIY010000165.1:0-3910 GCF_047462295.1 Synechococcus sp. H60.3
CTCATGGGGCGGTGCACCTCTAGAAATTGTGAAGCGATATATCCAGAATCAGTCAGGAGGCGCTATCCCTCCCCACCGTATAGACGGTGGGGAATCCCGCGCCTTACGTTGAAAGCGATTCCTTTCCTTGTATCTCTCTCAGCAAAGACATAAAAGAGAAATAAAAAAGTCATGAAAGTTCTCGAAGCCCACCACCTCCAGAAAACCTACCGGCAGGGGGGCAAGCAGGTGCGGGCGGTGGTGGATGTCTCTCTGACGCTGGCGGCAGGGGAGATCCTGGCTTTCTTGGGGCCCAATGGAGCCGGCAAGACCACCACCATCAAGATGATTGCTGGGCTGATCCGGCCGGATGCTGGCACGGTGCGCATCCTGGGACGGGATCCCCACGCCGATGCGGGTGCGCTGGCCCAGGTGGGGGCGGTGCTGGAAGGCAACCGCAACCTCTACTGGCGGCTGACCCCTTTGCAAAACTTAGAGTACTTTGGCGTGCTGCGGGGGCTATCCCCCAGAACGGCTCGCCAGCGGGGGCTGGAGCTACTGGAGACCTTTGGCCTGCTGGAAAAACGGGATGTTGCTGTGCAGACCCTTTCGCGGGGTATGCAGCAGAAGGTGGCCATTGCTGTTGCCCTCTTGCACCAGCCGGCTCTGCTACTTTTGGATGAGCCCACCCTGGGGCTGGATGTGGAAGCCGCCCAAGCAGTGAAATCCTTGATCCGCCAAATTGCCGCTGCAGGTCGGGCCATTCTCCTCACTACCCACCAACTGGAGATGGCCGAGGCCCTCTCAGACCAGGTGGCCGTGATCGAGGGGGGGAGAATCCTCTGCCAGGCCCCCACGCAGGAGCTGATCCGCCAGTTTGCCAGCGCAGCCAGTACTTATCGGATTGAGTTGGAACAAGAGCTGGATCCCAGCCGGGCTGAGCGCCTGCTCCAGCAAGGGGTGGAGATTCTCGGCTTCCATCAGTTGCGCTTTGGCGGCTCTTCAGAGGCGTTGTATCAGGTGCTGGAGATCCTCAAGCCCTTGCCCCTGCTTGGCGTTAAGCGAGAGGAAGCGGATCTCACCCACATTTTTCTCAAGCTGCTGCAGAGGAGATGAGACCACTGCTGTACCTGTTTTGGGCGGAGCTAAAGCGCACCTGGATCCAGTACATCCGCTATCCGGCAGAAGCCCTGGGCGGGATCCTGATCACCACCTTTTTCTTCTATGCCCTCTTTGCCGGCGCTCAGTATGTGGCGGGGCCGGCCTCCCAATTTGGCGAACGGCTGGACGCGGTGGTGATCGGCTATGTGCTCTGGACGCTGGTGATTTTTGTGGTGAACGATATTGCCCTCAACTTGCAGGTGGAAGCCCAGACAGGCACCTTGGAGCAGGTGTTGCTCTCGCCCTTTTCGGCGGCCACCCTGTTTTTGGCGCGGGCCTGCGCCAGCTTGGTGTTGCGCTTTTCCGTCGTCGTCGTTATTTTGGGCGTCATTTTGCTGTTGACAGGCAGCCGGCTGCGCTTTCCTCCCACTCTGTTGTTGCCCCTCTTGAGCGTGGTGCTGGGGGCCTATGGCTTCTCGTTTTTGCTGGGATCTGCTGCCTTGATTTGGAAGCGCATCCAACAACTGCTGATCCTGAGCCAATTCGGCCTGCTCTTTCTCCTAGCCACCCCCACAGAAGAGTGGTCGGGATCCCTGAAGTGGCTGGGGCAGATGCTGCCCATGACGGCAGGGGCTGGCCTGCTGCGGGATCTGATGGTGCGGGAGGTGGGATTGGATCCCCTGCGGCTGCTCATGGCTCTGGCCAGCGGCATTTTCTACTTCGGGCTGGGCTTGCTGGCCTTTCACCGGGCAATGCAACTGGCCAAACAGCGGGGGATCCTGGGATCCCAGTAGGACCTTGTCAGAGGGAGCGCCGGTCGCCAGGGGAGCGCAACAGGTGAGGGAAGTGGTACTCCACTGCGCCGGTGGTGAGGTTGTTCTCAGGGGAGGCAATGCCCCGTCGGCTTAGCTCTCGCAGCGCTTTTTCAATCTCGTCAAAGTCAGCAGGCAGCTCGATGGCGATCTCCGAGAGGGTGAGGATCCCTTGTCGCTGCTGCGCCAGCCGTAGGATCTCCCGCATCAGCGCCTGACCCTTCAAAGGCTGAGGCGGGGCCGAGACAGACTTGACGGGAGCCCCAGAGGGGCGGATCCCTTGCAAGACGGCCAGCTTGAAGTTGTAATCTTCCACCATGCCTGGGATCAAAAACAGGTCAATCAACTGGCCAATTCCCAACAGGCCAAAGGTAAAGAACCAGAGAAAGCCTGTCCCGGTTTTGCCCAGGTAAAAGCGATGGACACCGCAGATGCCGAATATGCCCAACGCCCAGAGGAGATAGGCGGTGCCGACGGATTTGGGCTCGGCAGGGGGCAGCAGGTAGCGAGAGCTCATGGGCATTAGTCAAGATGGCTTGGACTGGTAACCCTAGTCTGCCATCTTTTGCCTTGGACGGGCAGGACACCCCTGCTCTGGCCCTTGAAAGCGGGCCTAGAGGTGGGAGGGTAGCTTCAAGCAGATAAAGAGGCTGAAAATGAGATCCAGCTCTTCAGCTCGAAGAACTCCGTCGGGGGGACGGCGGTCACGCCCCCAGGAGACCAAGGAAGGTCGATGCTTGAGCCCATCTTAATCGGGTTGAGTGCTGTGCTCTGGGGCCTCCTCTGGGGCTACGCCACGCTGCTAGTTGTGCTAGTCAACTTCAAAGAACAGGGATCCGTTTACGCCTACCCCATGCAAGCAGTGTTAGATCGCTTTGTGGAATCGCTGGGGCTGGGTTGGCTTAAGGATCTGCATGCCATGCAACTGCAGCCACTGCGCCGGATTAGCTATGCCCTCTTCGGCGCCGTTACCTTGGGAGTGACCTTCATGCTCTGGGTTTTGGGGTGAGGCAGTGGCTAGCTCCTCGATCTAGCCCTAGGCAGAGCTGACTGCACCTGCTGAAAAGTCCCGCTGCTTAGCCTCTCTCGCAAGGAGGGATCTAATAGAAAATTGCTTGCAGCTTTTTCAAGCAGGCTTGGATCTGAGCCATCTCTTCCGGATTCAGCTTTTGAAAGCGCTCTTTCAGGTAGGCCACATGGGCCGGGAAGACCTGTTCAAACAGTTTTTCCCCCTCTTCGGTAAGCACGATCTTGAAGCAGCGGCGGTTTTCTGGAGGTACCTCGCGGCGCACTAGCCCCTTTTGTTCCAGGCGATCCACGATCCCGGTCAGCGTCCCTTTGGTAACCAGCGTTTTCTGGGCCAGGATATTCATCGTCAAGCCAGGAGTGTTGCCAATGGTTACCAACACATCGAATTGGGGGGCGGTCAGCCCTATCTGACGAATGTGAGCGCTGGCGTAGTTTTCAAAGGCTTGGTAAGCCCGCGCCAGATCCCGCAGCAGCCCCAAAAAAGGCTCCCGCGCCGCCACCACCGAGGGCTTGAGGGCCTCGCCTTGGGGAAGCGGAGAGGACAGAGACTCAGCAGAAGTGGGCATCGCTGCAGCTCGCCGAACGAGACTAATCCACCCAGCAAGAACAGTTTTGGCTTTATGATAGCCGACTGCACTATAGTCCTAATACAAATTAACGGCCATTTCGCCAGCTCCGTGGAGCTATTCCATCCCAAGGCAACGCACAGGAGCTCTCTCCATATCCAGAGGGGGCCTACGGAAGCGGGGCGAAGACCGGAAACGGCCCACAGAATGCCAAGGGCCAGCCCGGCGTGTTTCCAGCTTATTTGAAGCGACCTCGAGCCTCAACCCTAGGGATCCCGGCTGCGTCTGGACGGATCCCTCGGACGAAGTGTCGCCATTCGGTTGCTGCGACTGCAGAAGTTGGATAGTAAACTACCCGGCTCCGACCGCTAAGCGGTACGGAGCGGGCTTAAGCGCTACGCGCCGCTGACGCGAAGGGTAGCC
>NZ_JANSIY010000166.1:0-3881 GCF_047462295.1 Synechococcus sp. H60.3
GGGTTGGGAATGTGGTGCATGCGCCCATGAAACTCCAGATTTTCCCAAACCGTCAGCTCTGCCTCCAGGGTGATGGGCTGCAACACCACCCCAATCTGCCGCCGCACCGCCAAGGGATCCCGCACCACGTCGTAGCCCCCCACATAGATGGATCCCTGGCTGGGACGGGTGAGGCTGGTGAGCATGCGGATGGTGGTGGACTTCCCAGCCCCGTTGGGCCCCAGCAGAGCAAACACCTCCCCCTGTGGGATCCGCAGGCTCAAGTCCTGCACGGCCACCTGCTGCCCAAAGCGCTTCCACACCCCCTGCATTTCCACTGCTGCCGGCTGGGTCTGAGGCAGGGCCGGGGCCATCGAAAGAGCGGTTACAGTCGGCTCCATCTGCGGGTGTAAAGAAATCTTTCTTCTCCAGCATACGTCAGTTGAGCCACAGGTCTTACTGGGGATCCCTGCTGTGTGATCTCTCGAGCTCTTCCGTGGCTGTGATCCCATCCTCTGTCAACTCTGCTGAAGCTTGCAAAACAAGTAGACACTGCCCCTGAAAACTGCGCTTACAAGACAGGGCAGGGCCATGTTGCAGGAGGGCAAATTGTGCTGAAAAGCTCATGGCATATCCGTAGACGCAGGTCATGATGGACTCAGCCCCTTTCTCCCCTAGCCGCCAACAGCTGCAACTAAGTAAAAAATGCAGAGCAAAGACCGATTTGACCAAATTGACTTCCGCCTGGATCGCCTAGTTGGTGCCGTGCTGACCCTAGCCGAGAGCGTCAGCTCCATCAAAGACGACTTGTCTTATTTGAAGGACATTGCTCAGCAACAGGTGCTGATGACCCAGGAGCAAACTGCCTGGCTGGGGGAGTTGAAGGCCGTTTGCCAGCAGCAGGCGGAGACGGCCCGTCGCCAAGCGGAAACAGTTGACCGCCTCATCGCCCATCTTTTGTCAGCTCAGGATCCCAGGTCGTAAGGGATCCCCAAAAGGCGTGCCAAAATGGCAGCAGAGCTGAGGTCGTCCGCCGTTGGAGTTTCAGGTTGCAGCAGCCCAGCAGGGTTCTATTGACGCAGAAGAGTTGCTGGCCTTTTTTCGCTGTCGGCGCCTGCCCTACCTAGATCGGTTTGGGCCTCAAGAAGCCAAGCTGCCGCCGGAAAGCCTGCTGGAGCAATGGCGCCGGGATCGCCAAGCTTTACAAGCTGCTGTGCTGGAGCAATTCCCCGGCGAACAGGTCGCGCCGGGTAATGAAGCCCTTTTGGCAGCCATGGCAGCAGGGGCAGAGCGGATCTACGGCGGACAGGTCGTAGCAGAGCTCTTCTGGGAAGTGGATCCCGAGGGAGTTGCTGAGGCAGAGCCTGCCGGCTCTGCAGTTGCCCTTGCCCCTTCCCCTGAGACAGAGGTTGCGCTCCCTGAAGAGGACTCCACCGACAAGACACCCTCCAACTCTGGACTGCCGCCTGCGGCTCTTCCAGAGTTTCGTTCCCTTTGGGTAAGCAGCTCCCTGGATCTCCTGATTCGGGATTCCGCCCTTCGCAGCCAAGGCCGGCCCGCCTACCTGCCGGTTCACATTCGCATTGGCAAGCGACCCAAGCCGGAGTACGAATTGTTGCTGGCGCTGCAGGCCGAATTGCTGGGATCCCTGCAGGGGCAGGTGCCCAAACGCGGCTTTTTGATTCTAAAAGATGGGAAGTGGCACCCTGTCCACCTCAGCCGACGCCGCGTCCAGGTGCGCCGCCTGCTGCAAGACTATCTGCGCTCCCTCGACCAGCCGGAGCCGCCCCAGGTGTTGATGGCCCGCAGCCGCTGTCATCTTTGCCACTGGCGGGAGCACTGTCGGCAGTTGAATGCCGTTGCCCAACCCCTCAGCCTGCTACCGGGTGTAACCGGATCCCGCTATCCCCTTTTGCAAGAGGCAGGGATCAACTCGATTGAGGCCTTAGCCAACGCCCGCCTGGAGATGCTCCAGGCCATCCCCAAGCTGGGAGCCGGCGTGGCCCTGCAACTGCAGCTTCAAGCCCGTGCCACCCTCAGCCGCAAGCCCCTTTGGCTGCAATCGCCGCCGCAAGCTCTGCCGACAGCACCCGTGGAGCTGTACTTCGATATCGAGGCGGATCCCCGTCACAACGTCGCTTACCTGTTGGGCTTGCTGGTGGTGCAACAAGCCGAGGGGGAAAAGCTGGTGAGCTACCACAGTTGCCTGGCTGTCGAGCCCCAGGAAGAAGGGCAAGCTTGGAAACAATTTTTGCACCTGGTTCAACGCTACCCTGAAGCGCCCATCTACCATTTCCATGGCTTTGAAGTGCAGACCTGTCAGCGGCTGGGGGAGCGATACCCTACGGATTCGCGGCAGGTGCGGCAATTGTTGCAGCGCTTCGTAGATTTACACGCCTGGATCCAACGCTCGGTGGTGCTGCCCATTGAAAGCTATTCCCTGAAAAACATTGCCCGCTGGCTGGGGTTCGAGTGGCGGTTGCCCAATGCCAATGGAGCCCAGTCCATCTACTGGTACAGCCAATGGCTGGAAACTCGAGATCGCCGCTATTTGGAGCAGTCGCTCATCTACAACGAGGACGACTGCCGGGCCACCTATTGCCTCAAAAACTGGCTAAGCCAAAGTGCGGTTCTCGCCCCTGTCGAGGGCCGAAGCTTCGATTAGAATCGGGTGAGACTAGCGGATTGGCCAGAGGGATCCCATGCGGCTGAAATCTCACGAATCCCCCCGCCGCCAGGGCAGGAACTATCGTGGTCATGGGGGAACGGCACGGAAGCGCCAGATTAACAAACGTAATCGCGCCTTGCTACAGCGATTGCAACAGAAGGAGCAGGGGCTCAGCTCTCGATCTTCTTGGCAGGGACAACTCAGCCCTGCCTTTTTTCTTCCTCAGCTTGTATTTAAGGGATCCCAGCCCACCGTCTCGGCCACCTGAGCCGCCAATCTGGTGGCATCGAAGGGCTTGGTAATCACTTTAGAGTAGGGTACAGGTCTCAAAAAGAAGGAGAGAAGGGGATGCCAACCCCTTCTTTAGGATCTACGGCAAAGAGTTGTAGCAGCTTATCAGGCAGGTCAGACCTCTATCCGCCAGGTAGCCGAACGGTTCATGGTAACCAAAAGAACAGTACACCGTTGGGTGCGACAGTACCAACCAACTCAGGATTAATCTCCAAGAAAGTAGGTGCGAAGCAAGTGGGTATTTTGGAACAACATCGACAGGAAGTGATGGCAATTATTGCAGAATACCCAGACTTCTACCTTTAGCAGTATCAAGAACTGTTGCGGGAACGCTTAGCGATTAATGTAATTACTTTCACGATACACAATTTCTTGAAAAAGCAAGGAATGACTCCAAAAAAAAGACTTACCGCAGTGGGAGAGTCCAAGAAGAGGAGGTGCAAAGAGAACGACTAGCTTATGGTCAAGAAGTCAGGGATATTCCAGCGGAGGATTTGATTGTCCTCGACCAGGCAGAGGTATAGGAGGAAATGGAACGGGGAGTAGCTCGGAGTTTACGCGGTCAAGGAGCTTATCATTATCGTCAGAGATACAAGGGGGAAAAGCATATTGAAATATCGAACCTTGCCAAGTTGTACGCAATGATCGAGATTGGAGCTGGATCCCAATACTCTTCCTAACTGCCCACATAGACCCTCAGACGGTCGAACAAGTTTTTCAAGCGGTAGGAGATGACTTCGTTGGTAAACCCATCGCCGATCCAGAGCTGATCACACGCATCTTCAACCGTCTGGAACGTCCAGAACTCTTGCGACGAGCTCAATGGAGAAACTTCCCGTAAGTCTCTTTCCCTCCATATGAAAATTAACCCCCCAAAAGTTGGGGGGTTGGGGTGGAGAGAAGAGCCTGGCACCGAGCTAGGTTACCGGAGGGTCACCCCTCA
>NZ_JANSIY010000167.1:0-3795 GCF_047462295.1 Synechococcus sp. H60.3
AAGCGATATATCCAGAATCAGTCAGGAGGCGCTATCCCTCCCCACCCGGGTGGGGAATCCCGCGCCTTACGTTGAATTGGCCCCATCTCGAAAGCTTGAGAAAATCTTCAGGGTTCAGATAATTAATTGTCGAAATGGGCTGCCCCGGATTGCTCCAAAAGCTGGCGGTACAGCCTCACAATTTTGTCTTCCACCTCAGCCTGGCTCAGGTGATCCGTGTCGATCAGAATGGCATCGGGGGCAGGCCGCAAGGGAGAGATAAGCCGTTCGCTGTCGCGGCGATCCCGCTGCTCAATCTGAGCTTTTAACTCTTCAAGGGACACCACTTGTCCTTGGGCTTGCAGTTGGTGTTGCCGGCGCTGGGCCCGCTCCCCCACCGAGGCGGTCAAAAAGACTTTCAGCTCGGCATCAGGAAAAACATGGGTACCGATATCTCGCCCCTCCAGGACAGCCCCCCCATCCCGTCCAATGAGGCGTTGCCGCTTCACCAGCTCCTGCCGTACCCCTGGCACTGCCGCCACCTGAGAAACCCAGCGGGTCACCTCTGGGGAGCGAATGGCCTGGGTAACTTCCTCACCGTCGGCCCAGATGCGGGTTGGTTCGTCGGCCGAGGGGCCACTTTGTAAGGTTAGTTGGGTTTGGGCAGCCAGTTGGGTCAGTTGCTCGGCGTCGTCCAACGGGATCCCCCGCTGCAGCGCCAGCCAGGTGATGGCCCGGTACATCGCCCCCGTATCCAAGTACAGGAGCTGCAGTTGAGCGGCCACTGCTCGCGCTACGCTGGACTTCCCGGCCCCTGCCGGTCCGTCGATGGCAATCAGCGGGCGACGCCCTGTTTTCGGGGAAGGAGGCACTGCACTCTGCTGTTTTTGGGGCAAGGGATCCGCACCTTCCGGGGAAAGGAGCAGGTTGTCAATCAGGCGAGTTTGCCCTACATAGGCGGCGATGGCCAGCAGTCCCTTATCTTTGACCTCCGATAGGGGCTGGAGGGTTTGCGGATCCACCAATTCCAGATACTGCACGCGCACCTCCGGGGTGTGCTCTAGCTCAGCACGGGCGGCGGCCAGGATCCCTTCGGCGGAGGGATCCCCGGCTTGCCAGTGGTCGTAACCTCGGCGCAGGGCGCGGTACAGGCTGGCGGCCACCTGCCGCTCCGCTGCTGAGAGGTAGCGGTTGCGGGAGCTGTAGGCAAGGCCGTCGGCTTCTCGCACGGTGGGGCAAGGGACAATGGTGGTGGGGATCTGCAGATCCTGAACCAGGCGCTGGATGATGGCCAGTTGCTGGGCATCCTTTTGGCCAAAATAGGCCCGCTGCGGCTGCACCAGGTTCAGCAGTTGCAGCACGATGGTGGCCACGCCGCGAAAATGCCCCGGTCGGTGGGGGGCGCAGAGGGTCTGCAGAAGGGATTCGGGGGGCATCACCCAAGTGCGGTCGCCTCCGGCTGCCGGGTCGGCTCCCATCTCTTGCGGGTCGGGGGCAAACACCACATCCACGCCCGCCGCTTCACACAGGGCCCGATCCCCTTCCTCATCGCGGGGGTAGCGATCCCAGTCTTCGTTGGGGCCAAATTGGAGGGGGTTGACGAAGATGCTGACCACCGTGTGGTCACACTCTTGGCGGCAGCGGCGGATCAGACTGAGATGCCCCTCGTGCAGGGATCCCATCGTTGGCACCAAGCCTATGGTAGATCCCCGCCAGCTCGCTACCTGCTCCCGCAAAGCCGCCACCGTGCGCAGCCACTGCATCGCTATGCCACCTCACCTGCTGAGCCGCTCTCTTGCCGACGGTTTGGTGCCAGCTTTTCCTCCCTGGCTTTCACAGACCGATCTTATTGCCGCGCTGATACTGTCTGTAGGCGGCCACAAACAGGCCTGCCAAGGTAACCAGCACCATCCCCAAAACGATCCCCAGCAAAATTGGCTCGATCACAACCTAGGCCTCCTACTTCAAACCTAGATCATGATAAGCCAAGCCCAAACTCTTCCTCACCTTGCCCGGGCCTTTGAGGAGGGGATCCCTGCCAAAAATCAAAACAACGAAGAGACGGGGGACACCTCCCAATTGCCTCAGTGGATGGTCAAGTCTCCACGGCTATAGCTTGCTTTTTGATCACTTCGTTTAACTTGCAACTGTCCCGCCTGAGCTTGCCGAAAGATGTTTCCCAACCACAACTGCTCTCCCGCTTTGAAGGAGTGCCTGTCTGGGCTGGAAGAGCAACTGCGCCCTCTGGCAGACAAGGCCGTTCCCCTACTGGTGGCAGACTCGGATCCGCTACAAGTGTGGGCTGCCGTTTTGGCCTGCCAACACCTGGGGATCCCCCTCTTCTTAGCCAATCCCCACTGGGGAGAACGGGAGTGGGGACAGGCTTTGGCCGGCCTGGGATCCGCTTGGCACTGGCGGCAAGGGCAGTTGCAGGAGGATCCCGCCTGCTCCAACCCCCAGCTGGAGCATTGGCAACAGCTCCTGCCCAGCACCGATTGGCCGGTAATTGGGATCCCTACCGGCGGCTCCGGCGGTCAGGTGAAATGGGCGGTGCACTCCTGGCGTACCCTCAGCGCCTCCGCCAGAGCCCACCAACAGCACTTCCGGGTGGAGTGTATCCATAGCTACTGTGTGTTGCCCCTGTACCACGTCAGCGGCCTGATGCAGGCTGTTCGTTCCTGGCTGAGCGGCGGCCAGTGGATTGTCTGGGATTGGAAACGACAGCAGCAGGCTGAGGCCTGGGATCCGCCTTTGCCGGGCAGCTTTCTGTCGCTGGTGCCCACCCAGTTGCAGCGGCTGTTGCTCAACGCCCAGCCAGGAGTCTTGGAGAGCCTACACCAATTCCAGGCCATTCTGGTTGGCGGCGGCCCCACCTGGCCCAGTTTACGGCAACAGGCCCGGCAGTTGCACTTGCCCCTAGCCCTCACCTACGGCATGACCGAAACCGCCTCCCAGGTATGTACGCTGCTGCCAGAAGCTTTCTTGCAGGGCAGCGACAGTCTGGGCCGGCCCCTACCCCACGCCACCGTGGAGATCCGCGGTGAGAGAGGGGATCCCCTGCCCGCCCAGACGGTAGGCCGCATCCACGTGTGGGCTGAGTCGCTGGCACTGGGCTACTACCCTCTCTCCAGCGAGGCAGATTCTCTAGGCCAATGGCAACAGCGGGGCTTCACCCCCGGCGATTGGGGCTATCTGGACTCAGAGGGCTATCTCTACTGGCTGGGCCGCGCCGACGAGCTCATCCTGACCGGAGGGGAAAAGGTGATGGCCGCCGAGGTGGAGGGGGAAATCCGCGCCAGCGGCTGGGTAGAAGATGTCTGTGTGCTGGGCCTGCCCGATGAGGAGTGGGGCCAGCAGGTGGTGGCGGTGGCTGTGCCCAGGGCTGGGATCTCTCTAAGCAGCAACGAGCTGGAGAAGCACCTAAAGCGGCACCTTGCACAACAACTAAGCCCCTTCAAGCACCCCAAGCAATGGCTGTGGTGTAGCGGGATCCCCCGCAACGCCCAGGGCAAGGTCAACCGCCAGCAGCTCCGGCAGTGGGCGGCCCAGCAGTTGAAAGTTGCAGCGCCAGGCAGCTAGCTGGATCCCTCCCGGATGCCCAGACGGGCTAGATCTCGCCGGATTTCAAAGGCCAACTCCCGGTTATTTGGCTCTGTGGCCAAGGCCTTTCTCAGATAGGCTTCTGCCTGCCGGTGGCGCCCCTCTTGGATCAAATGGTTGCCGAAGCGTTGATAGGCCAAAGCCAAGATGTGGATGGCCTCGCCGGAGTTGGGAAAGCGTTTCAGGAGGGCTTCGGCCAGAGCCACTGCCGTGGGC
>NZ_JANSIY010000168.1:0-3790 GCF_047462295.1 Synechococcus sp. H60.3
GGCAGAAGAAGAGACAAAAGCTCTGCTGTCAAGCGGATGGGGAAACCCCACCCGCCTGCGCGGTGGGGTAGTTCATAAAATGTCCTGCTTGAGTAACTGGGCCAAGCGCTCCAGGCCCTTTTTGACCTGGCGGGAAACCGTAACGGCGCTGATCCCCAGCCGCTCTGCCGTTTCTTTCTGGGTGAGGTCGTAGAAGAAGACAAATTCCAAAATCTGGCGGGTGCGTTCTTCCAGCTTGGCTAAGGCATGTTGCAGACGGATGCGGTCTTCTTCAGCCAGTTGAAAGCTGCGGTAGCGCTGATCGGGAACGACATCTCCCAACGCAACACTGTCTTCCTCAGTTTGAATCGGGGCATCGAGGCTGAGCAAGAGGCTGTTTTGTCGAGCCAGCTCCATCTCTCGCCATTCCTGCTCCGTTAGTTGCAAGGCTTCCCTCACCTCCGCCTCAGAGGGGGGACGGCCCAACTCTTGCCGCAGGCGCGCAATCACCTTCTTGGCTTGCCGCTGCAGAGTCACCCAGCGGCGTGGGATCCGCATTGTTGGGCTTTTGTCTCGCAGGTAGTGTTGAATTTCTCCGCGAATGTAGGGCATGGCGAAGGAGCTGAAGGCCAGGCCGCGGTTAATATCGAAGCGCTCGATGGCTTGGATGAGCCCTATGCATCCCACTTGCACCAGGTCGTCGTAGGCCTCATTGCATTGGCTGCGCCAGTGGTGGGCTTCTTTACGCACCAAGCCCAGGTTCATTTCCACCAGCCGGTTGCGCAGGGCCGGATCCCGAGTCTGGTGGTACAGTCGCAACAGTGCAGCAGTTTGAGCTTTAACATCTTCATGTTTGGATGCCATAGACGCACCCACAGCTCGGGATCCAGAATCGCCAATACTCGCTTTAGTCAAAGATAGGGGAGCCGCGGCTGTCGATGGCGTTGGCGGCTCGGAGGCGTCGAGAGAAGACCGCTGAGGAGCTGTTAGCATAGACAACTACTTTTTTTCTTTTCTTTACTTTTTGAGCTGCAGTCATTTAAGACCCGATCAGTACCCAAACAACTCAAAGGTGGCGGATGCCAGGCGAAACCAGACTTCCCCTGGAACCAACCGCGAAGAAGCTTGCAGGCAGACAGTATCAAGATCAAGTTGTTTCCATGAAAATGCTACCAGATGTTAAGAAGAACACATCCTGCCCCCGAGATTTGCCAGGAGCTAGAGTGTTCTCAGTTTGCTCAGGTTTTTCGCTGTAAGCAACAGCATCTCTACGGAAAATCAGCGGGTTTCCTCTGCATTGGGCGGAGCCACCAGATTGCTGTTGCCGGCCCATCCTCTGGAACTCAGGACGCAGACGATGAGCAACTAAAGTTGCTTACGGGCTTTTCCGCCCCGCACGAAATACGGAGCTACCAAGCTATCCCTCCGTGTCGGTTCCAAGGCCGGAGAGGGCTGTCAGGAAGGCCGTAAAGCTCGGCTCACTGCGAATGAGGTCGAAATAGGGCTCAGAGGAGAGCAAGGGGCGGTAGCGCTCCGGCTGCAGGCGCAGGGCTTGCTCCAAGGCTTGCAGAGCCTGGGGCACCTGACCTTCCCAGGCGCAGCAGCAGGCTTTGGCGTAGTGGGCCTCGGCATCTTCGGGATCCATCTGCAGGGCCCGGTCAAAACTCTGGATGGCCAGCCCGTAGAGGTTCAAGTCCATCAGCACCAGGCCGCGCTGCACCCAGATCTGAGGGCGCTGGGGATCCTGGGCCAGGGCGCGGTCGTAGCTGTTGAGAGCTTCCATCCAGTTGCCCAGGCGGTGGTGGGCAAGGGCGTGGCCGGCCCAGAGGGAAGCCGATGCGGATCCCAGTTGCAGGGCCCGTTCATAGCTGGCCAGGGCCTCGGCGTAGCGCTCCAGGTGCACTAGGGCCAGCCCGCGACTTTGCCAAACCTGGGGATTGCTGGGGTTAATGGCCAGGGCTTTGTCGTAGCTAGCTAGGGATCCCTGCCACTGCCCCAGCGAGGCCAAGGTTAGCCCGTGCAGATACCACGTTTCCGAGCTATCGGGGCGGAAGGTGAGAATCTGCTCGTAGGCGCGCAGGGCCTCTTGGTAGCGGCCCAGTTGCCGCAGCGTGTTGGCCTGGTTAAAGCGGGCCTCAAAAAAATCCGGCTTTAGGTGCAAAGCCCGCTCGTAGCTGGCCAGCGCTTCCTGGTGACGGCCGAGATCGTCCAGTAGGGAGCCGCGGTTGTTCCAGGCTTCGGGAAAATCTGGCTTCAGCTCCAGGGCACGATCGTAGCTGGCCAGGGCAGCTTGGGCCTGCCCCAGGTGGTCGAGGGTGGTGGCGCGGTTGTACCAGGCAATGGGATCCTGGGGCCGATCTGCCACCGCCTGTTCGAAGGGCTGCAGTTGGGCCCCCTGTTCCACCGTAAGGGCAGAGAGGTCAACCGCCGTTGCCGGCCAAACAGTTGTCGAGTCTGGGGGAGCAGCCTGCTGCTGTCGTCGCAGCCACCAGGCCCAGCCGCCGGCCAAGAGCAACAGGCCCACCCCCAGCAGCAGCACACCCACATCGCTCGGAGCAATCGCAAACGGCATGACCCACTTCCTCGCCGCGCGACTCTACATCATCACCAAAAACGGCAGGGGATCGCTGGGCCCTGCCGGCGAGATCAGCTCGATGCGTTTTTCGCCAGGGTAGGTGCTGGGATCGATCTCAAAAGTTACGGTCAGTGCCTCGGCAGTGGCCTGCACCGGCCCTTGGGAGCGCCCCAAGGGATCCCCGAAGCTAACCCGGATCCCTTTGCCCGCCGGGCTGACGCGGATCTCCGTCACTTGATCCAGATGGGATCCCTCCAGTGTACAGACGATAACATCGCCCACAAAGGCCTCCAGAGGCCATCCCCGCCGTACCTGCGGTCTTGACATGCTCGCCCCACTCCTTGGTTATCGACGTTGCCCTTGGATCCCTTGGCCCTGCTGCGTCGCCCGCGGTCTTGGATCCGCTAACGCCAAGCTCAGGGCTATCGAGAAGGGCTACCTGATGTTTAGCCCAAAGTTCCCGGCATGACAAATGGCCGCTGACCCTGCGGGAACAGCCCCAATCCAGCCCTCTTCCAAACCCGAGGAATCGGGGACGGTCAGCGTGGCCGTTCCCCGCACCAACCAATCGGAAGAGGAACCAACGCTCACCAGCCGCGGCACCTCTTCCAGGCTATCGGCCACGGCAAACAGCACCCGCCCTCGCGCCTGGGGATCCCAGCCCAGCAGCTCGGCATATCCCAGGGCCGGCGGTGGCTCCCAAACCTGTACCGGCGGGATCCCGGTCGAGTCGGTGGGCAAGGGCCAGATCACCGCCCGATCCCAGCTCAAATCGGTTTGGAACCAGCCTTCGTACTCCCGCGCCAGCAGAGTGTTGTCCTGCCAGGCCAGAGGCAGGATCATGGCAAAATCCAAGGGCTCGGCGGGGTCGTACACAGACGCTGAAGCTTGATAGATCACTTGCAAGGCTTGGGTACGAGTGTTCTTGGCAAACAACACACTGGTCAAACGACTGGCCTGAGGGGTGGCCACCAAATCCAGCCGCGTGTACACCTGCCACTGCGGATCCGGTGCCGGCAGAGGCCGGCTGCGCAGCAGGCCAATCAGCGTACACTGCCGTTGCCGCGCCTGCTCCTGCAGGGCATACACCCACTCCCACGGCACGGCCAGCGGCGGAGAAGGGATCCCCTCCGCAGCCGCCATCGTCGCCAACAGCAGGGATCCCATGGCCGCAGACAGAGCCTCTCTCCACCACTGCCCCTTTCGCCAGACAGAAGCTGCCATCTTCACCCAACC
>NZ_JANSIY010000169.1:0-3711 GCF_047462295.1 Synechococcus sp. H60.3
CTATGCTATGCTGAGGTATTAGTCATTGAAATCAGCATGCGGGCCCATTACTTACAACACGTGGCGTTTGAAGGTCTTGGCTACGTAGAGTCCTGGCTCAAAGCCAAGGGGTACCCTGTAACGAGCACAAAGTTCTTTGAATCAACGAGATTGCCGAGCCTGGATGAATTTGACATGCTCATCGTCATGGGTGGCCCCATGAGTGCCAATGACGAAAGGGCATTTCCTTGGCTAAGTCAGGAGAAGGAGTTTATCCGCAATGCCATCGAGGCCGGCAAGTCCATTTTGGGTATCTGTCTGGGGGCGCAACTGATTGCCAGCGCAATGGGTAGCCGAGTGTTTCCAAATCGTGTTAAGGAAATAGGCTGGTGGCCGGTGCAAGGGATCCAACCAGCGAACGAGCTGGCCTTTCCTTTTCCGCCCTCGATTGAGGTTTTTCACTGGCACGGGGAAACCTTCGAGCTGCCCCCTGGTGCACTTCACCTTGCCAAAAGCGAAGGCTGCGAGAACCAGGCCTTTCAGCTTGGGCGTTCAGTGATTGGCCTCCAGTTTCACTTGGAAACCACGCCGGAATTGGTGCAAGGGCTTGTCTCCCACTGCGGCGACGAGTTATTGCCATCTACCTATGTGCAGTCGGAAGTAGAAATTCTCTCAGCTCCCCCTGAGAAGTACCAAGCCATAAACCGTCTCATGGGCGAGGTTCTCTCCTTTCTCTGTCGCCCCAATCCCTAGGCCCCGCGCTGCGCTCTAGAGGGCGGCCAGAGCCGTAAGATGCATCTGCAAGCCAAAGTTCCAAGGGGATAGACGTGGGCCATCAGGTTTTGGGACTGGGGATCGCAGGTTGGTCGGCTGCACGGCTGCTGCGGGCCCAGGGAAAAGAGGTGTGGGTCTGGGACGAGCAGGATTCGGAGCTCTTGCGGCAACGGCAGGCAGAGCTGGAACAAGAAGGGATCCCTGTCCACTTGGGCCAGCCTTTTCAACTGCTGCCGGGAGTGGAGCAGGTGGTGGTCAGCCCGGGCATTGCCTGGGATCACCCCTTGCTGCAAGAGGCGCGTCGGCAAGGGATTGAGGTGGTGGGAGAGGCAGAGCTGGCCTGGCAGTTCCTTGAGCATCTGCCTTGGGTAGGGATCACGGGCACCAACGGCAAAAGCACCACCACGGCCCTGGTGGCGGAGATGTTCAAAGCGGCTGGGCTAGAAGGGATCCCCTGCGGCAACATTGGCTTACCTCTGTCTCAGGTGGCGCTGGAGACTTGGCAAGGGCAGCGGCAGCCGGATTGGATCGTGGCAGAGCTGAGCAGCTACCAACTGGAGGCCAGCAGCCGCCTGATGCAGAGCTCCCCTAGCAGCCCACCCCGCATTGGGGTATGGACCACCTTCACCCCCGATCACCTAGAGCGGCATGGCACCCTGGAGCGCTACGCTGGCTTTAAGGCGCGGCTGCTGGAGCGGGCCCAGTGGCGGGTGGTCAACGGCGAGGATCCCTACCTCTTTCGCCGGCGGCGAGACTGGGAAAACACCTACTGGGTTTCCCTGCAAGATCCGCAAGCGGATGTCTTCCTGCGGGGGAGCACCCTTTACATCCAGGGGGAAGCGGTGGCGGAGCTGGAGGATTTTGCCGAGCGCTGCCCTGGTCCTCACAACTTGCAGAACTTGCTCTTGGCGGCAGCGGCTGCTCATCTGGCCGGGATCCCTAACACTGCCATTCAGGGAGCCATCCGCTCTTTTGCCGGCATGCCCCATCGCCTGGAGCGGGTAGCCCAAATCCAGGTGGGATCCACCCCCATCCGCTTTGTCAACGACAGCAAAGCCACCAACTACGAGGCCGGCTGGGTGGCCCTCAACGCCCTCTCCCCGCCCATCATCCTCATTGCCGGTGGAAGGGCCAAACAGGGGGACCCCTCAGCTTGGCTGCGGCTTATTCAGGCTAAGGTGGCCCGCGTGTTGCTCATTGGGGAGGCTGCTCCTGCCCTGGCCCAGGCTCTCCAGGCAATCCGCTATACTGACGTCGAGATCCTGCCAACTCTAGAGGTAGCGGTGGAAAGGGCCTTTGCAGCCGCTTGCTCCCTAGCGCAAGCCCTGGCGGATCCCGCTCAGCCCATTACCGTTTTGCTGTCGCCCGCCTGTGCCAGCTTTGACCAGTACCCCAGCTTCGAGCACCGTGGCCACCACTTCCGCGCCTGTTGCCAAGCCCTTGTGGGATCCCTGGAACGCTGAAGCGCGCTGGCTGCGCTGGCTGACGCTGGTTTGGCTGGCGGTGGGCTTGATGATGCTGTTTTCGGCCTCCTACCCGGTGGCGCAGCAGACTACTGGCGATGGCCTCTATTTCTTTAAGCGCCAGTTGCTCTGGGCAGGGCTGGGGCTGGCCTGCTTTGTGCTCCTGGTGCGCATCCCCTTGCGGCGCTGGTTTCCCTGGGCCGGGATCCTCTGTCTGCTGGGCATTGGCTTGGTTTGGGCTACCCAGGTGCCGGGGCTGGGGGTTTCTCGCCTAGAAGCCAGCCGCTGGCTGGATTTGAAGGTGATCCCGGTGGTCATCCAGCCTTCGGAATTGCTCAAGCCTCTGTTGGTGCTGCAGGGGGCCTGGGTGTTGGGCCGTTGGTTTTACCACCCCGCCTGGTTTCGCGGCGTCTGGGTTGGGCTCTTTGCTTTGGCGCTGCTAGGGATCCTCCTCCAGCCCAACTTGGGCACCACCGCCATCTGCGGCCTTACCCTCTGGGTCATGGCCTGGACTGCCGGGATCCCCGTTTTTACCCTCTTGGCTACAGCGGGACTGGGGATCCTGGCGGCTGTGGTGAGCATTCTCAGCAAAGACTACCAGCGGCGGCGCATCCTTGCCTTTTTGGATCCCTGGGGGAATGCGCGGGGCGACGGCTATCAGTTGGTGCAAAGCCTTTTGGCCATTGGCTCAGGGGGCTGGTGGGGCAAAGGCTACGGCCTTTCGCAGCAAAAGCTATTCTACCTGCCCATCCAGTACACAGACTTCATCTTTGCGGTGTATGCGGAAGAGTTTGGCCTGGTGGGATCCCTCTTCTTCCTGGGGCTATTGAGCGCCTACACCTGGGTAAGCCTGCGGGTCATGCGGCGCTGTCTCGACCTGCCCACGCGGCTGGTGGCCTGTGGCTGTTTGATGTTTTTGGTGGGGCAGGCACTGCTGAATGTCAGTGTGGTCACCGGCCTGTTGCCAACTACAGGGGTACCCTTGCCGCTGTTTAGCTACGGCGGCAGCTCAATTCTCTCTGGACTAATTATGGCGGGACTGCTGGTGCGGGCCGCCCGCGAGGTGGGCTAAGCTCTGTAAGCGTCTCACTCAGCAGCCAGTAGATAGAGACTTTGGGGTTCAGAAGGGATCAATTGGTAGGGATCCGCCTGGTTAAGCTCCCGACAGAGGCGAGCAAAAGACTGGAGACTTTCAAGGCGCTCCGTGAGCTCGGTAAACTACCCGGCTCCGACCGCTAAGCGGTACGGAGCGGGCTTAAGCGCTACGCGCCGCTGACGCGAAGGGTAGCCCTGCAGTTGGCAAGCCAACCACGAACCTCCAGGCCGGTTTACAGCGACCCCCAAAAGCGCAATGACGTTGGCACCGTGCAAATCTGCATCCCCTTCCCAACCACAAGCTGGGTTCACACAACGAAAATGCTTCCCTTCCCGCTGCCCAAGCCAGAAGCACTGGTGGCAGGTCTGCGAGCTGTAGGCAGGCGGCACCACCACAACC
>NZ_JANSIY010000170.1:0-3629 GCF_047462295.1 Synechococcus sp. H60.3
ATCCAGGGTATGAGCTGTGCCTCCTGCGCTGCCGGCATTGAACAGGCCCTGAGTCGCGTGCGGGGCGTTACAGCCCAAACGGTCAACTTTGCCAGCGAGCAGGCCATCGTCCGTGGGGATCCCCGGCTGGTGAATCCCCAAGCGTTGATCCGGGTGGTGGAGCAGGCGGGGTATCGGGCGCGCTTGGTCGAAGACGATTGGCAACAGTCGGATCCGAACGACACAGAACGGATCGCCCAATGGGTGGCGGAACGGGAATTGAAGCTGAAGGTGGCGATAGGAGTGGGCCTCAGCACGGTGCTGCTGATCGGATCCCTGCCGATGATGCTGGGACGGAAGATCCCCGGCCTGCCCCCCTGGCTGCAGGATCCGTGGTTGCAGTTGCTGCTGACGGCGCCGGTGCAGTTTTGGGTGGGCCAGCACTTTTATCGTGGCGCCTGGGCGGCTTGGCAACGGCGCTCGGCGGACATGAATACCTTGGTAGCTTTGGGAACGAGCGCTGCTTTTTTCTACTCCCTTTTGGCGACGACTTTCCCCGACTTCTTTCATCGCCAGGGCCTGCACCCGGATGTGTATTACGAAGTGGCGGCGGTGGTCGTCACCCTGGTGCTGGTGGGCAAGTGGATGGAGCAGCGGGCCAAAGGGCAAACCTCCGAAGCCATTCGCAAGCTGATGGGGTTGCAGCCGAAAACGGCAAGGGTCATCCGCGATGGGGTGGAGCAGGATATCCCGATTGCGGCGGTGCAGGTGGGGGATCGGATCCGGGTGCGCCCTGGTGAGAAGGTGCCGGTGGATGGGGTCATTCTAGAGGGATCCTCCAGCCTGGACGAGTCGATGGTGACTGGCGAGAGCCTGCCGGTGAGTAAGTCGGCAGGAGATGAGGTGATCGGGGCCACCCTCAACCAGACGGGCAGCTTTGTGATGGAAGCGCGGCGGGTGGGCAAAGATACGCTTCTGGCCCAGATCGTGCGCCTGGTGCAGGAGGCCCAGGGATCCAAGGCCCCCATTCAGCAAGTGGCGGATCGGGTGACCTCCTGGTTTGTGCCGGCGGTGATCGGGGTAGCCATTCTAACTTTTGTCCTCTGGTGGGGGCTGGCGGGCAATCCGACGCTGGCCTTAGTGAACACCATTGGGGTGCTGATCATCGCCTGCCCTTGTGCGCTGGGGTTGGCCACCCCCACCTCGATCATGGTGGCGACGGGGCGGGGGGCAGAATTGGGGATCCTGGTAAAAAGCGCCGATAGCCTGGAATTGGCCCACCGCTTGCGCACGGTGGTCTTGGACAAAACCGGCACCCTCACCGAGGGCCGTCCCAGCGTCACCGATATCTGGACGCCAGGCTCTTCTCCCCTAGCCCTGTTGCGCCTGGCAGCAGCAGTGGAACAATACTCGGAACATCCGCTGGCCCAGGCGGTGGTGCAAAAAGCCAAAGCCGAAGGCATCTCAATCCCGTCGGCCCAGCACTTTCAGGCAAAAGTGGGCGAGGGGGCAGAAGCCTGGGTGGAGGGGCAGCAGGTGCGCATCGGTCGGCTGAGCTGGCTGGGGATCCCGTGGGATCCCTCTTGGTCGGAGCGGGTTCAGACCTGGGAAAGCCAGGGCAAAACGGTGATCGGCGTGGCGCAATCCCATCGTCTGGTGGGGCTGTTGGCCATTGCCGACCCGATCAAACCCACCTCCCCCGCCGCGGTGCGCCAGCTGCAGGAGATGGGCCTGGAGGTGATTCTGCTAACCGGGGATAACCCCACCACCGCCCAGGCCATTGCTCAGCAGGCAGGCATTCGCCGGGTGATCGCCCAAGTCCGTCCCGAGCAAAAGGCAGCCTACATTCGCCAGCTCAGACGGCCCCGACACCCGGTAGCGATGGTGGGAGATGGCATCAACGATGCGCCGGCACTGGCAGAAGCCGATGTGGGGATCGCCATCGGGACGGGCACCGATGTGGCCATAGCCGCCAGCGACATTACCCTGATAGCCGGCGATTTGCGGGGCGTGGTCACCGCCATTCAACTCAGCCGCGCCACCCTTGCCAACATCCGCCAAAATCTCTTCTTCGCCTTTATCTACAACACCCTCGGGATCCCGATTGCCGCCGGGGCGCTCTACCCCTTCACCGGCTGGTTGCTCAACCCCATGCTGGCGGGGGCGGCCATGGCCTTGAGCTCTGTTTCTGTAGTGGCTAACGCCCTGCGGCTGCGGCATTTTCGGCCCTCACCCCCAGCCCCTCTCCCTGAGGCACCCTCACCCCCAGCCCCTCTCCCTGAGGGAGAGGGGAGCTAGGGATCAAGGCAGGGGGCCGGGGTTATCCCCCCAGGGGGGCTTGGTGAAGGACAAGCGGCAAGCTAACCTAAGAGACTCGGGCAGATTGGGGAAAGCGCGGTGCAAATCCGCCACTGTGACGCAACTGTGATGGGATCCCTCCCTCAGCCAGAACACCCACCTGCCCTTGTCCTGTACCCCTTGCGATTCACAAGGAACGGAGTTTTTTGTGTTGAATACCCTCCCTGTTTCCCCTCCCCTTGCGGTTGGGCAGTTTCCTTCTCCTCCATTGCCCCTCTTGCTCATCGGCCATGGATCCCGCGACCCAGAGGGGCAGCAAGCCTTTCTGGAGTTGGCCCAAGCGTACCAATCCCTCACCCCCCAGCGGCCGGTGATCCCTTGTTTTTTGGAGCTGGCGCAGCCGAGCATCGCCCAGGGGGTGGAACAATGCTTGGCCCAAGGGTGGCAGGAGATCGTGGCTCTGCCGCTGTTGTTGTTTGGGGCGCGCCACAACAAGTTCGACGTGACCGTGGAGCTGGATCGCCTGCAGGCCCTCCACCCGCAGTTGCGCATCCACTACGGGGGGCCGCTGGGGATCCGCATCGAGATCTTGCAACTGCTGCGAGACCGCTTGGCCGCTTTGCTGGCTGCCCAACCGCGGCAGATCCCAGGGGCGGAAACGGTGTTGCTGTTTGTCGGTCGCGGCTCCAGCGATCCCGAAGCCAACGCCGAAGCCTGTAAGCTGGCCCGGCTGCTCTGGGAAGGGTCGGGGTTGGCCGCCGTAGAGACCTGCTTTATCGGCATCACCCACCCCCGCCTGCCGGTGGGTTTGGAGCGGGCCTTGTCCTGGCAGCCGCGCCGGGTGATCGTGCTGCCCTATTTTCTCTTCACAGGGGTGCTGGTGAAAAAAATCGAGGCGGCGGTGCAAGAGCGGCGACGTCAATACCCCCAGATCGAGTGGCTGATGCTGCCGGAGTTGGGTCTTGTGGATACGGTGTTGCACAGCCTGCAGCAACTGGAGCAGGAAGCCCTCCAGGGCCAAACCCCAATGAACTGCCACCTCTGCAAGTTTCGCCTGGCGGTGAGCGCAGAGCTGGGAGTGGGGCATACCCATCACCACGACCATCAGGATCACCCTCACGCGCAGGGATCCCATCACCACCACCATCATCATGACCATCATTCCCATGGGCAGGGATCCCATCACCATCACCACAACCACGGCCATGCCCCCGCAGCGGCTGCGGATCCCTGGGCTCAATTAGAGGATTACCACCGACGGGCTTGGCAAGTGCCTTAACGTAAGGTGCGGAATTCCCCACCGTCTATACGGTGGGGATGGATAGCACCCTCTGACTGATTCTGGATGTATT
>NZ_JANSIY010000171.1:0-3525 GCF_047462295.1 Synechococcus sp. H60.3
GATCTGTCATAGGAATCTCGAATGGTTTGCTTAGCTTTTTTCAGGAGTTCTGGATTATTGGCTAGTTGGATCCCACGTTGGATAAACTCCTCGACCGACCAAGTGATGCACTCTTCGAGACCGATATTTTTCAGCAGACTGTAGCTCATGCGGCCATAGTAATGGCGGCCTACCAGGGTAAGAACCGGCACGCCCATATAAAGGGCTTCCATGGTGTGGGTTGCACCTGTGTAAGGGAAAGTGTCTAGAACTAAGTCAACTAAACCTAGTTGACCACGATGCTCTTCCACACTCCCAGCTTTGGCCAGAAAGCGGACACGGTCTAAGACGCCTAGCTCTTTAGACTTCTCTTGGTAGCGTCTAACCACTGTGGCAATTTCCCCTGAGCCTTTGACAATGAGAATTCCGTTGGGAATGGCTTTTAGAATTTGCAAATGAGCATTGATACAGTCGTCAGTTCGCTTGTAGGCATTGGCCGCAGTAAGGAGAACAACATCTCTTGGGCCTATTCTTAACTTACTTTTGAAGTCCACCTCATCGGCCGGGATAACGTCCAGATGGTCAACTGCACAATAGCTTGGTAGGCGGATAATTTCTTCGTGGTAATCAGCCTGCGCATCTTCGGGAAGAATATAAGGATCAGCAAAGAAGTAATCAAACTCAGGCAAGCCGACAGCATCTCCCCCTAGCCAGCCAATTTGGATAGGGGCAGCCCGCAGAGCTGCTACGATATTGGCGTCGTGGCTAGTGATGGAGTCCATGAAAACCATGATATCGATATGATCCTCGCGAGCTTGGGCAGCCACTTGAGGAGCACTAACTCCTTCAGAGAAGAAGCGAAAATGAAGGCTCTCCTGGGATCGAAACTTCCGATACATGTTGTCGCGGCTGGCCATTTCCTCGGTTTTCCAGCCCTGGTAGTAGTAGTAACAAATATCCAATACATCACGGGATAAGTTTCTCAAAATGGCTTCGCTGAGGAAGCCTACTGAGTGTCGCTGAAAACAGTTGCCCAGGAAACCAACTCGAAGTTTACGGCTCTCTCTATTGACTGTTTGATAATCTCGCTGATTTTTTTTCCAATACTCTGACCACAGGAAATCACGCTGAGAGGCCATGAGGCTGAGGCAATCGTTAAAAATCCTGCCAGCAAGCTGCTGGTAACGACGAATTAGAGATCGATCATCTGTTAGATAGCTCCAACAAAAGCAGACTCGAAAGAGAATAGCTTTGGCGACAGTTAAGCTCTCAAGCATATTTTCTTCATTTACTTTTAGAGACTCTAGGTCAATAGAACTTGAGCTGAGTAAATCCATAATTTTCTGAATGGCAAAGCTCACCCTGTCTGGCCGAGCAGCGTGGATCAGCTTTTCCAAAGATTCTGAGAGAAGAGGTAGGCACAGCGAGAAGTTCTCCTCTGCCTGGGGGCTTGCGGCTGCCGCAAGAAGCGCTTCTCCCAAGATGGAATAAGCATCGCTAGTAGAGTCTCCGAAGAGGGCACGAGCTGCCCTCTGAAAGAAGTCGCCGATCAAGTCCTCTATTGTCCACAAACCTTGATAGCGCTCGGCCTGCTTTGGATCTGCTGCCTGGGCTAGCTGAGCTAGGAGAGCGGCAAAGCCGGATTTCTGACTCTCTAGGAGATGAGCTTGTAGAACTGTGGCCACTTCGAAAAACAGATCCAGGTAGCCGTCATCCCATAGCCGAATAAGGAGTTCGGTTAGGAGCGACTCCTGGGTAATGTCTAGGGTCTCCTCATCTCCCAAGCTGGCCAAATGCTCCACCAGGGCCTGCCCGTAGAAGCCGACGGCCAGCTCGTCTTGAGCTTGCAAGGCCCGAAACAGCAGAACTTGGGTGTTATCCCGCTGGTGTGGATCCAACTCAAAAGCCATCTCCCGCAGCTTCAGGCAGATCCGCAAACGCTGCTGCGGATCCTGGGTGGGTGTATTTTCCAGACGGCCTGCCAAAGACAGCAATAGCTCTATCACCTTCTCCGATGGCAGGATCCCGGCCTTGACCAGCGACGTGTAGACCTGGTAGGCAAGGTCTAGGCGGCCCGAAATCAAAACTTGCTCCAGCGCCGCAAGGGTAGTCGCTACCCGGTCAGCTGGGAAAGCTTCTCCAGACGGCGAAGGCACCCCAAGGTCAAAGAGTCCCCACAAGAACTCTCGCCATGCCTCTGGATCTTGCTGTGGGTAGAAAGCCGCCAGCCATTCTGCAAAGACAGCCGGCGATTGCTGCAGCAGTTGCTTGCCTTCCAGGATCCGAGCTTGTAGGGCGAGGTTCATGGGCCGAAAGGAGAGCGCTGTTTTTAATCTGCCATGCAGAGGCCTGCTCGGCCAAACTACGGAACCTTTCTGGATCCACCCCCCCCCAAAGATCCGCAATTTTGCTTGGGGACAGGCTGTTATGAATGGCCCTCAGGCTGGGTAGGTTAAGACTGGCAGGTAACCTGCACAAGTAACTCTCTAGTAACCAAGGATCGAGTACCATGAGCGCGAAGTCTCGTCAGTCTCTGTTGCGGGCCAAGCTGGCTCAGCAACTTCTCTCCCAAGCCAAAGGCTTCACCCTGATCGAACTGCTGGTGGTGATCGTGATTGTGGGCGTGTTGTCCGCGGTGGCAATTCCCCAATTTCTGAACCAAGTGCGCCGCTCCCGCACGGCCGAGGCTCAGGCGGCTCTTACTGCAGTAGGTCGCGGTTCTGAGGTCTATCGCCTGGATGTTGGCGTATATCCGAACGACTACACCAGAATCCGGTTTGGTTGTCCTACTACTAACGGTGCGGACTCCTGCGGCGCCAGAGGTGACAAATTCATGAACGACCCGTGGAGCGCTCCCAACTACGAGACGCCAGTAGCCGATGATATTGTGAGTACTTCACCTCAAGGGATGCGCTGGGACACCACTGCTGTCACAGGTGCAAGCCGCTATGTTACCGCTTCCGGCAGCCGAATTCAATGCACCATTGGCCTGGGATCCCGTGAGACAGTTGTAGCTACTCTCCCCACTTTTGTAGGCAAGAGCTGCAACGTGTTTGACTAGTTTCTGCGGGTTCCACTGTTTGCTTGGCTCCCTTTGGGGAGCTTTTTTTAGTCCTCTGAAACAACCTGGGATTTTCAGGGGGTAAGTACAGTTGCTAGTAACTGAGAAGGATAGTAGATGCGGGTGAGGATACCCTCCTCTATCAAGCTCTGGTTAATCATGGAGTTGCTATAGAGTATGAACTTTTGGTAAAGAGCCACCATTTGATAGATATCTCGCGAGCAGTATGCATCCCTTGAGGCCAAGTGAAAGGGAACGCGAATGGGATTAGACTTTGAGCGCCACCAGTAGTCGGGAAAGTTGCCCAGTTGAGCGTACTTCTTGTAGTAGTTCTGGAAGCCGCAATTCAAGTAGTGCAAAACGGTTGGAGATGAGGTGACTAGGGTATGCTCCTCTGGAATGTCAAAACTATGTACGCTATTTGGCAAAATACTGGGATAAACTCGAGCTGCTGATTTTCCATTTTGATAGGCTAAAAAGTATTG
>NZ_JANSIY010000172.1:0-3422 GCF_047462295.1 Synechococcus sp. H60.3
TCGCCACCTCCACGTCGGTATCCGGCAACGTGGCCACCTTCCCCGGGCCCTTTACCATTCCCTTCGGCGGCCAGATCCGGATAACGCCGGCCATTGCCTCGCCGTCGGCGATCACGGTGGGCGGCACGACGCTGAACACCTTCGACAACACCACAAACCCCGGCAGCACCACCTACTTCAACTTCGGGCCGAGCATCTCGGTCAACTAGCTTGAGGTTGGCTGCCACAGAAGTCGCGGGAGGGCATTGGGTTGCCCTTCTTTTTTTCTTGACGAGCAGGTGGTCTTTTTTGCCCCAACGTTACTTTTCAAGCGCCAATTTGGGTAAGATTTGCCTAGGCATGCCTCTTAAGCCAGTTTCCCTGGAGTGAGCCAGATAGCCTCCGCCCAAGACTTCAGCCCCCTTGAGTTTTAACCAACGGAGGCTGAGTATGACTGCTCGGGATCCCAAAACTAACCTGCGCTCTTCGCTGCTTTCGCTGCTGCTCACTTCCTCCCTGGTGGGGGGAGTAACGTCCTGTTCTTTTTCTGAGGCTCCCAGTGTTACCCAAGTTCCGCCAACCCTCTCTGCTCAGGCTCCAGAAACGCCTGTGGCGCCGCCCGAGAGCATTTCCTTCTACTACGACGGGGTGAAGACCTCCATCACCATCAAGGACGCGGCCATCCTGTTTGCCGCCAGCACCCAGAACACTAGCGACGCCAGCAAGATCGTCAACTTTGTCAACAACACCCTCAAGGCAGGGCCGATTACTGCCGCCGATGTTACGGCGCTGGGCGACCCGCTCAAGCCGGCCATCTCTGACTTTACTGGCGATGGCGTGGTCAACATCAACGATGTGGCGGTGCTGTTTGCCATTGCGAGCACGGGCCTGCCGCCGACGGCCAGCAAGGTTAACACTTTCCTCAGCGGCACGCTGAAGCTGGGAGTGACGGTAACGCAGGCGCAGTTGGATAGCTTCTTCAGCGCAGCGACGCCGACGCCCACACCGACGCCAACGCCGGCTCCTTCGATTGTGGTTTCGCCCACCTCGATTCCCAATGCGACTGCCAGCGCGGTCAAGGTTATCAACGTCAAGCTGGCGCAGGATCCGGGCGGGATCAAGACGGTGACGGTGACGGGGCCGACGGGCTGGAACATTTCGCCCACGAGCTTGACCTTTGACAGCAGCAACTTCAACGTGAACCAGCCGGTGCAGTTTACGGCGCCGCTGACGGCGGTGGGGCAAACGCAGAACATCACCTTCAGCGGGCCGGGGCTGGGGAGTGTGGATGTGCCGGTGACGGTGACGCCGGTGCCCAACACGTTCTTCTTGGATCCGGTGAACGGCAGTGACGCGAATCCAGGGACGGCGGCGGCGCCGTGGAAGACCTTTGAGGGGGTGCTGAAGGTAGGGGTTGACCCGTATCAGAGCAAGCTGGTGCCGCTTTTGCAGCAGGGTGAGAATGTGACGATTCAGATTGTGGCGCCGGCACCGGTTACGCAAAAGCTCACTGGCAGTCTGACCACCACCGTGCCCGGCAACGGCTCGATTACCATCGTAGGGCCGGCAGCCTACAAGCTTGAGATTCCGAGTGGCAACACCCTGACACTGGATCAGAACGTTAAGCTAGAGGGCTTCTCTATCAAAGTCTCAAATAGTAATGGCCTCAAACTCAATGCAGCTTCTGCGGCTGTTATCAACGCAGCGATCACGTGCGACCTCAGTGCTGGTGTTTGCATTGAGGTTGACGCAGCGAATGTAAAACTTTCTGGCAACAAGATCACGTTCTTAGCCGCTAAAACTGGCAGTACAATTGCGATACAGGTGAACAACTCTAACGTTGTCATCAAGGACAGCCAATTTACGTCAACTGATGTTGGCAATGCTACTAAGGACACCCTTGCCATACAAGTAACAGCGTCAGGGACAAATGCTGCCATCCTCAACTCTAAGTTTGACCTGTCTTCGGTGCAGAAAGCTAATCTTGCTGCATCAATTAATTTGGCCGCCGGTGCTAATAATGCCACTATCAAAGGCAACAAGATTATTGTTTCTGGCATTACTAATGGAGTCGGTATCCGCGTGGTTAGTGCTGGTAACATAGTCCAAGACAATGAGATCAGAGCTACCGCAAACGGGGTAGGTAAAGGCATCTTCATCGGCGGAGGAGCTAGTATCCTCAACGACCCCCTGAATGGCAACTCTTTCCCTGAGCCGCCGGCTCTTAACTTTAAGGTGTTTCCTTAAGGTTAGCTGGTGCTGAAGTCTGGCTTTGCTGCCCCCCTTGTGGGGGGTTTTTGTCGGCCCAACGGCCCTGCGCTGCCGGATCCTCTCCCTGAGGGGGAGAGGGGTCGAGGTCTGTGGTAGGCTAACACCAGCTTAGGTAAGAGGTGAGTATGGCCAAAAGGTTGGTCTGGCTGTTGGGCCTGGTGCTGCTGGGGTGTGCCGGCAGGCCGCAGGGCCCTTCCCTCTGCAGCAATGCCCGCCAGGTCACGGCGGAAGAGGTGCTGGCGGCCAAGAATCTGGCCGGCTGTCAGCTCCTCGGGGTCAATCTGGCCAACGCCAAACTGGCCGGGATCCACCTGGGCGAGGCGGTGGTGCAGGGGGGGATTTTCCTGCAGGCGGATTTGTCGGGGGCCAATTTGGCCAAGGCCTATGTGGAAAACTCGGCCTTCAACGGGGCCAAGCTGCGGCGGGCCAATTTGCAGGGGGCCCGCTTTCCCGATTCCAGCTTTGCCGAGGCCGACTTGACGGGGGCCAATTTGCAGGGGGCCGACCTGCGGCGGGCCAACCTCAGGGGGGCCATCCTGGCAGGGGCCAACCTCAAGGACGTGCTGACGGACGGGGAGACGATCTGCCCCAATGGGGAGCGCGGCCCTTGCCAGTTCCCGTAGGCCGGCGGTCTCCGGCTAGGATCATCTTCCAAGCCGGCGAGAGCAGCCCATGTCGGAGCGGTTGGAGCCGGTGGAGGCCATTCTGGAAGTCTTGGCTCAGCAGACGCTGGCCAACGCCCAGAATACGGAGGTCATCCGCCGAGCTTTCGAGGCCATTGCCCAGAACACGGAGGCCATTGGGCGAGCTTTTGAGGCCATTGACAAGCTGCGGGCCCGCATTGCCGAGCTGCGCGACGTGGTCGAGCAACAGAACCGCGCCATCGCCTATCTCCTGAGCCAAGACTAGTCCAGGAGGCGGGAGCACCTGGGAAGAGGGTGTTCGAGGAGCAAGCAGGGGCAGGCCATCCCCAAGACCAGCGCTTTCTCGGCCAAGCGGCAGCCCTGCCCAAGCGGTGGGCGTTAGCAAAGGGGCAAAACCGTTGGATCCGCAGCGGCAAAAACTAAGCAATAATTTTCCCCAGTTCCCAGAGGTGAGCTAGCTTGCACTTGTCCAAGACTTCAACCGCTGCATAAACTTTTGCTGCCCTTCTATTGGAGATCGAGAATGTC
>NZ_JANSIY010000173.1:0-3406 GCF_047462295.1 Synechococcus sp. H60.3
ATCCGCGCAAGTTGCCGGGGGCCCGCCGGCGGCCCAAGCGCCCCGCGCCGCGCCCGCCACCACCCCCGGCCCCGCTCCCGCCGGGCGCGGGGAGCTGGGATCGAGGCGGCAGGGGGTTTCACGACAATGGGGGCCAATTGGTTTTTTGAGGGAGCGATTGCTTGCCAGTTTGGCAGCTTGGGCAGGGCAACGGCCAGGTGCTTTCCGCAAGCCGGCAGCTCAGCGTTCCACCAGCAGGGCGACGGCAAAGGCAGCCATGGCCTCTCCCTGGCCGACGGGGCCGAGTTTTTCGTTGGTGGTGGCCTTCACGCCTACTTGTTTGGGCGATAGTTGCATGGCCTCAGCTAGACGAGCCTGCATGGCGGGGATGTGGGGCTTGAGCTTGGGCTGCTCTGCCACCACGACGCTATCGACGTTGGCAATGCGCCAGCCCTCTTGGCTTACCAACTGCACCACCTGCTGCAAGAGGAGAATGCTGTCTGCCCCTTTCCAGCGCTCCTCTTCCGGGGGAAAGTAGTAGCCAATGTCCCGCAGGGCGGCAGCTCCTAGGAGGGCGTCCATGATGGCGTGGGTGAGCACGTCGGCGTCGCTGTGGCCCAACAGACCCTTTTCGTAAGGGATCCGGATCCCGCCTAGGATCAGGGGGCGCCCTTCTACGAGACGGTGGATGTCATAGCCCTGGCCAATGCGCACTGTTGCGGCTCCCTTGGGAACACCAGCGAGACTTTTGCCAACTTCCCCCCCCACAGAGGTGAAACTGCCGCTATCTATTCTGCCGACTCGAGAGGGGAGGAGCAGATGGGACAGGAAGAACCGCTGTAGCAGTCGAAGCAGATAAGGTGGGATTTCCCGTAGGGATTGGTACAGCGCTTGGCCCATTGATAGTCGCTGTAGCCGAGCTCTTTCCCACAGACATCACACCTGGGCATCGTTTTCTCCTCAAAAGTCTTGTAGCCAGAAGAATACAGCACTAGAGGGATCCAGGGATCCCTGAGTCTCTGGATAGAGACGATCCGCCAGATCCGCAGGGGATCCCGTCTTCCAGCGGCGTCCAGCCCGGCTGCCAGAGATCCCGGTTTTTGAGGGTGGCGGCGTTGACCCAGAGGCGCACCTGGGGATCGCAGACGGCCCTCAGCTCGGCAAACACCAGCCCCCCTTGCCCCTCTTGGCGGGCAGCGACCTGAAAATGTCGCCAACCCATCACAGGCTGGACAGAAGTCCACTTGGAGCCCAGCAGATGGGGAAAGCGCTGTTTTTGGCGGGGTTTGCTGCGAGCCATAGAGCTGCTTGCCAACCTTGCTCCAGGGCTGTCCTCGGCTGGATGGGGGAGACCGAGGGCGATAGGATCGCTAGGGATGCTTCGGCATTCCAAGCTCCTTCCCTTAGCATATCCACCTATGGTGCAGCACAAGCAACGGCTTGGGTTCTCTTGGCAGCAGGTATTGCTGCTCCTTCTGGCCTGGCTGGTTTGGGCAACGGGACTGCTCCTGGTCGCGTCCAGCGCTTGGGCGGCAACCGAGCCGGCACTCTCTGGCAAACTCACAGGGCCGGAGTGGCGCCAGGCGGATCCTGAGGCCAAGCAGGCGTTTTGTCGCAAAGCCTTTCAGGCGTTTCGGGCCTCTCCTGCCCAGAGTTACATCATCAGCTCCAATGTACAGGCTTTGACCCCAGAAGGTTTGTGTCAGCGGCTGGATCAGTTTTATCAGTACGCCATCCACGACGAGATCCCGCTCAACCAAGCCGCCAACATTGCCCCCTTGCTGTTCTCGGATCAGCCGCTGGAGCAGCCCTGATGCGGCAGGGATCCGCAAAGCTGCCGGCAAAGGGATCCCAAGCCTAAGTGACCAGTTGAGATCATCTGGCCCCTGCTGTTGGGGCAGGTCTTGGCAGCAGGGTCGATAATAGAACTGTTCTCTTGCAGCTCTCAAGTTCTATGGCCGGCTCCGTCATTGCTCCTGAAAACCTGCTGGATCTTTGCGAACAGGGGGTGCAAAAGGCCCTGGCTGCCGGAGCTGACCAAGCAGAGGTGTTTGCCAACTCAGGCCGTGAGACGGAAGTAACTTTTGAGAAAAATGACCTCAACCTGGCCCGCAGCAGCAGCGAGACCCTGTTCGGCATCCGGGTTTTCTGCGGCGGCAGGCTGGGCTTTGCCACTTCCAACCGCCCGGAAGAGCTGGCCGAGACAGCGGCTGAGGCGGTGGCCATGGCCAAGGCTTCGCCGGCGGATCCCCTCAACGGCCTGCCGGATCCCCAGCCTCTGCCCCAGGTGCCCTTTGCCCTCGACCCAGGCCTGCTGGAACTGGATGCTGCCGAGCTGACGCAACTGGGATCCCAACTGGTGGAGTGGGTGCGCTCCCAAGACCCCCGCATCACCATTGACAGCGGCTCCTTCAGCGTGGAAGAGGATACCGTGGCCATTGCTTCTTCCACCGGCATCCGCGCCAACTACCACAGCGTCGAGGCGGGCGGATCCCTGTTTGGCATGGCCATTGATGGGGACGAGGTGGGCAGCTTTGCCTACGACGGCGACAGTGTGCAGAAGCGGGCGGAGCTGCTGCCGGCGCTGGAGCGGGCTTTTAATCGCTTTGTGCAAAAGTGTGTGGGGGCCCTAGGGGCTAGGGAGGGGGAGAGTTTTCGCGGCCCCATCGTCCTGCCGCCGGATGTGGTGGAGGAGTTTCTGGGAGACCTCCTCTTTGTGCTGGGGGCGGACGCGGTGCGCAAGGGCAAAAGCCCCCTGGCGCAGAAGATGGGATCCCTGATCGCCAGCCCCCTGTTGACATTGGTTTCCGAGGGGCTGGGCTTGCCCGGCCACCCCATCGAGCCCTTCGACCGCGAGGGGATGCCACGCCAAATTACCCCCCTGATCCACGAAGGGATCCTCTGCAACTTCATGTACAACAGCTACGAAGGCCGGGCTGCCGGCGTTCCCTCCAACGGCCATGCCACAGGGGGGGCGGGCAGCTTGCCGGGCGTGGGGCCGGCCTGTCTGAGCGTGGCCCCGGGGACAACCCCTTTGTCTGAGCTGTATGCGATGGAGCGGGGCATTATCGTCACGCGGCTTTCCGGCAGCAGCAACCCGATCACCGGCGATTTTTCCGGAGTGGTGAAGGGGGGTTTTTTGGTCAAAGGTGGCGAGAAGCGCCCCATCCTGGAGACCACCATTGCCGGCAACCTCTACGATTGTTTGCGTAATATCTCCGCCATCTCACAAGAGGTAACTGTTTTCAACGGCACCACGGCCTTTCCGGCTCTGCGCATCGAAGATGTATCGGTAACGGCGGGCTAATCCTGAAGCGGCAGGCAAGGCCCTCCACAGCCGGGCAGAGCATTTATGAACTACCCCACCGCGTAGGCGGGTGGGGTTTCCTCACCCGCTTGGCAGCAGAGCTTTTGTCTCTTCTTCTGC
>NZ_JANSIY010000174.1:0-3351 GCF_047462295.1 Synechococcus sp. H60.3
GGTGTAGCTAAAAAAGGCATAAAAGACAATCCCAACCAAGACTGGAAAGAGCTGATCCAGCCTCGCCCCCCTACCCTTTGTCAATGGTTACCAGCAGCACGTTTCTGTAGATGTTCTACCAGGGCTGCTGGGGCCTACTTGGAAACCCAGGCTTAGGCTAACCAGAAGGGATCCGTCCGCCAGGCGGATTTCAGCAAAACTATAGAATTGAGCGAGAATTTAGGTGCGGCTGGGCAGCGGCGGGCATTGGATCCCGGGGATCAAGGATTCCAGCAGGCCGCTGCAGGCATCCCAGAGCAGCTCGATCACGTAGTGAAACCCAGCCTCGCCCCCGTAGTAGGGATCTGGAACTTCTTCATCGGTGTGAGAACGACAGTAGCTACAAATGAGGCGCACCTTGTCGGCATATCTTCTCTGGGGATCGAGGCTGAGGATATCGCGATAATTTTGCCGATCCATAGCCAGGATCAGGTCGAACTCCCGCAGATCCAAAGGATGAATTTGCCGGGCTTGGCCGTGCAGCTCCAGTCCATAGCGCTGGGCAACTTGTTGCATGCGGCGATCTGGGGGACTGCCGATGTGATAGGCGGCTGTACCTGCCGAATCGCAGAGAATGTCCCCCTCATGACCGCTGCTCTGCAGCAGGTAGTTGGTGATCCCTTCGGCAGCGGGAGAACGGCAGATGTTGCCCAGGCACACAAACAGCAGCTTTTGGCTCATGGATCCCTCGCCGGCAGTGAACATTTCTCCCCGCATTATCTGCGTTTTGCGGCCTAGAGTACAGAAGCAGGCGAGAGGGGATAGGGCCCTCAGGCGGCAGCGGGACAGATTCTTGGCCAGAATGGAGCTAGTTCCCCTGGTGAGATGTCTTATGCCAGATGCCACCCGCTACCCGCACCCGCAGGATGTGGCCAACCTCATTCTCTACTTGCAGACGGAGCTGGCTCTGTTTGAACAATGGGCCGCTCAAGAAGGGATCCCGTCTGCGGCTCTGCGCCCCATCGAGCGCTCCCAAGAGGCTTTGCGGCGAGCTGTAGATCAACTGGAGCTGCGAGAGTGGTACCGCGAACTCACCTATGGCTTCCGGGATCAGTTGGGGCGCCTAGAAGAGTGGTTGTAGCTGTCCGGCAGAGCTTTCCAGTGCCAAAATAACGACAACTCTCCCAGCACCGCCGCTTATGTTGCAGGTTCAGGATCTCTGCTACCACCCGGCAACCCTCTCTCAGCCAATTCTCCGGGATCTCTCCTTTGAGCTAGGCCTGAACCAGTTGGGGCTGATCGTGGGCAAAAGTGGGGCCGGCAAAAGCACCCTGCTGGAAATTTTGGCTGGCTTGGCGCGGCCCACGCGCGGGCGGATTGCCTGGGGAGGAACAGAGCTCTCTCCTCAGCAACTGCGCAGCATGGCGGGGCTGGTGTTTCAGTTCCCGGAGCGCCACTTTTGTGGCTTGACGGTGCTAGAGGAAATGCGCTTCGGCCACCCGGAGCTGCAGCAAAAGGAGATTGAAAACGTTCTCCAACAGGTGGGATTGGCAGGGATCCCTCTGTGCACCTCCCCCAACCATCTCAGCGGCGGACAGCAGCGGCGCTTGGCCCTGGCGGTACAGCTCATTCGCGGCCCTTTTTTACTGCTGCTGGACGAGCCGACGGCGGGGCTGGACTGGTCAGTGCGGCAGCAGTTGATCGAGCTGCTGGCCCGCCTGAAATCCACCTGGACGGTGTTGGTGGTTTCCCACGACCCGGAGGAGCTGTCCTCCATTGCCGATGTGCGGTGGATCTTGCAGGCGGGATCCCTGCAGCCGTTGCCGGCAGATGCGCTGCTTCACAAGTAGCGGCGGGGATCGACCGGCTGGCCGTTGACCCGCACCTCGAAGTGAACATGAGGCCCGGTGGAGAGACCGGTGGAGCCGGCAGCGGCAATGACCTGCCCCCGCTGTACCTGCTGGCCCACCCCGACGGCGACGCGGCTGTTATGGGCGTACAGGGTGGTGATGCCGCCGCCGTGGTTGACGATGACTGTGTAGCCGTAGCCGCCGTACCAACCGGCGTAGATGACCGTGCCCCGGTCTGCAGCCCTCACCGGAGTGCCGGTGGGCACACCGAAGTCGATTCCCGCATGGAAGCGGCGGCTGCGATAGATGGGGTGAACCCGCCAGCCGAAGCCGCTGGTGATCGGCCCGCGCACCGGTGGGATCAACCGACCCGTGCCCTGAACCGGATCCCTGCCCCCCCGCTGCTGAGCCTGCTGGGCGATCAGTTGCTGGATGAGGATGGTCAACTGTTGGGAATCGGCTTCCAAGCGCCGTTGGGCTGCTTCATAGGCGGCGCGCTCGTTGGCCAGTCGGCCCACCAGTTGCTCTTGAGCGGCAGCCTGCTGCTGCAGTTGGTTTTTCTGGGCCGCCAGCTCCTGCAAGATCAAGGAAATCTCGTTGCGCTGCGCCTCCAAGGCAATCCGCTGCTGATCCACCTCCTTTGCCATCGCCTGCAGCTCTTGGATCAACTGCCGGTCGGCTTCGATTAGCAACTGCAACTGGTGGCGGCGATCGAAAAACTCGTTCAGGTCACGACTGGTGAGCAGCAAAGCCCACCAATGTTCTGCCCCCTGCCGCTGCATGTAGCGCAAGCGGGCGGCCGTGCCCTGCTGCTGCCGTCGCAGGCGGTCTTCCAGCTCTTTAAGCTCCTTCTGCGCTTGCTCTAGCGCCCTCTGGGCCTGTTCTAGACGGTATTGGTTGTCGCGCAGGCTGGCTTCCGTCTGTTGGATGTTTTGCCGCAGGGATCCCATGCGGCGGCGGGCTTCTTCTTCCGCTTGGCGCAGCTCTCCCAGGCGGCGTTGGGTGCCCTGGATTTGTTGCTGGATCTGCTGCTGTCGCTGTTGCAGTTGGTAGACATTCTGCGCCTGAGATGGGGCAACCCCCCAGAAACTGCCCAACAGCAAGAGAGCGAGCCAACCGACCACCACCCATGCCTTCAGGCTGCGTATCCCAAGACTCATCACTCCCCACACCCTCGGCAACCAACCTACCGACCCTAAGAATACAAAGATTTGCAAGGCCTGATCGAGCCCAATCTGGCTATTGCCCGGTATCGCTACTCCAAATGGCAAACGACAGCAACCTCAACATCAACCAAATGGCAATAGGCTAGCCACCTACCTGCCAGCAAAACCTAAGGATAGTCAAAGCAAAGGCTCCAACCAAGGCTGCAGATGCGCATACCACCGTAAACACCAACTTTGCTTGTTCCTGACTTCCTCCTCAAAAAAAGAGTTTGTTACAATTTGTCATTGCTTTACTGACAGGTTGGCTTTGTCATTTTTGGATTGCAGCTAAAATCTTAAATTAACTAAAACTTTAA
>NZ_JANSIY010000175.1:0-3345 GCF_047462295.1 Synechococcus sp. H60.3
CAATTAACCGTAGGTGGGTCGGCTAACTGACAACGGCTTCACGGTGCTGCCTCCCAAAACGGGGACAGAAGGCATTGGACAAGCTCAGAGAATCGGCGACGGTGCGTTTATCCTAGTCCTTGATTCTTAGAGATCCGTTGATGGGCACAACTTCCCTGCAGCGCACCCCCCTGTTTCCCTTCCATCAAGCCTTGGGGGCGCGGTTTGTCTCCTTTGCCGGCTGGGAAATGCCCCTGCAGTATCGGGGCGTGGTGGCCGAGCATCGAGCAGTGCGGGAGCGGGTGGGGGTATTCGACATCTCCCACATGGGCAAGTTCGAGCTCTGGGGGCCGGAGCTGGGATCCCACCTCAGCCGGCTGGTGCCCAGCGATCTGGCTGCCTTGCCAGTAGGATCCGCTCGCTACACGGTTTTGCTCAATCCGCTGGGGGGCATTGTGGACGATGTCATCTTCTACCGGCATCCACCGGAAGGGGAGCTGGAGCACTGGAGCCTGATCGTCAACGCGGCCACCCGCCACAAAGATAGGGAGTGGCTGCAGCAGCAGGGGATCCCTGGGCTGGAACTGCAGGATCACACCGAGTCGCAGGTGTTGCTGGCGGTGCAGGGGCCGGCAGCGGAAGAGGTTCTTCAGCCTTTTTTGGCGGGATCCCTGAAGGCTTTGCGCCGCTTTCAACACGGACAGTTTGCTCCTCAAAAAGGGGGATCCTCAGGGGCAAGGGTCTTTGTGGCCCGCACCGGCTACACCGGAGAAGACGGCTTTGAGATCTTGCTTAGCCCCCCAGAGGGCTGCTGGCTCTGGGAGCAACTGGTGCAGGCAGGAGTACAGCCCTGTGGCTTCGGCTGCCGCGATACCCTGCGCCTAGAGGCTGCTTTTTGCCTCTACGGCCAGGACATGGACGAGAGCACGACTCCCCTGGAAGCTGACTTGGGTTGGTTGGTCAACAATCCAGGGGACTACATTGGCAAGCTGGCCCTCGAACGTCAACGCGAGCAAGGGATCCCGCGTCGCCTGGTGGGGTTTCGCCTATTGGATCGAGCCATTCCCCGCAGCGGCTATGCCATCTACGCTCCCAACTCCCCTGAGCCGATCGGGCGGGTAACCAGCGGCAGCCATTCTCCTACCTTGGGCTACGGCATTGGCCTGGGATATGTGGATTCAACTTGGGCCAAGGTGGGATCCCGGCTGGAGATTGAGATTCGGGGCCAGCGCCGGCCCGCCGAAGTGGTAAAAAAGCCCTTCTACAGAGGGGCAGGCTCCAGTTAGCTTGGGGGGTTGAGCTGTCTGCCGGCCTTGGGGGTGGAGTATTCCTGCTGCAGCCGCCGCAATTTCCGCAGGGCCCGCCGCTCAATTTGCCGGACTCGCTCCCGCGAAAGACCGATGTGCTCCCCGATCTCCCGCAACGTCAGGCCCTTCGACCCATCCAGCCCATAGCGGGCCACAATTACCTGCTGCTCGCGTTCGCTCAGTTGGCCCACCAGAGCGCGCACCTCCTCGCAATGGGCAGCCCGGTTCAGATGTTCGACCGGATCGTTGTCTTCGTCAGGGATAAAGTGCTGCAGCTCAGTGCCGTCCTCGTCCCCCACCCCGACGTTGAGGGATCGGATCTCGGCCATGTGGCGGGTGATCAGTTCGCGGTAGTTGTCGCCAATATCCAGCGAATCGAAAACTTCCTCTGCGGCAGGCCGGGATCCCCTTTCGGCGGACAGCTCGCGGTAGCGCCGCTTCACCTGGGAGACCTTCTCGTACATGTGGGCGGGCAGCCGGATCAGGCGCCCCTTGTTTTGGATGCCGCGGTTCACGCTCTGCCGGATCCACCAGGTGGCGTAGGTGGAGAACTTGTACCCCCGCGTGGGATCGAACTTTTCCACGGCGCGAGTGAGGCCGATGGTGCCCTCCTGAATCAGATCCAGAAAGGGCAGACCGCGGTTGCGGTAGCGCTTGGCAATCGACACCACCAGGCGCAGGTTGCACTCCACCATGCGCTTCTTGGCGGCTTCCCCCTGCCGCAGGATCTGCTGCAGCTCCTCTAAAGGGATCCCCAGCCGTTGGCTCCAATCCTCCAGCGACTCGTGCTGCCGCCGCTGCTCCAGAAGGGCCATCATCCGCTGCACTTGGTGGGCCAGACGCAGTTCTTCCTCGGCGGTGAGCAACGAGTAGCGCCCAATGATTTTTAAGAAACGCCCCACTGCGTCTTGCAGCTCAAGATTTTCCGACATATCCAACCCCACACCATAAGTTGATGCCCTGTCAGAATCTTCTCTTCTGCTGTCGCGTCAAGCTTTCTTCCCACTAGGAAGCCGACCTTGCTGCAAACAGCACCTTATTCATACCAGTAGAAAAGCCTTTCCGTAAAGGTTTTGGCAACCTAAAATGCAGACTTTCAGCGGCTATTTGATTCACTAAATTTATTGAGTCCTGTCCGTGAGCTACTGCCAGCAGTGCCTCAGTTCTGGGCTCTGTCGGCTCCCTGATCTACGGGTAGATGTTACGAAAATAAAGCGATTCCGTTACTCAAAACTTAGACCAATAGGATCCGAAAAAAGCAAGTAAAATCGGTCATGCTCTCTTAATCGTTAACCAGATTGCACTGAGATAAAAAACATGTTTTTTGATACACTCTACATCGCTACAGATGCCTATTTTGTCTGTAGAAACCCATCGGAGAGGCCGGCCCAGCAAGGCATCGAACGGCCTGCTGGCCCATTTCTGCAACCTTTTGAGGCTGATTTCAGAGAGAGTTGTCAATAAGCCTCAGCCCCAAACCAGCCAAGGCAGATCCCAAGGAAAAGCCGTCGTCTTGGCTTTCCCAAGTTTAGGGCAAATTAAGGCAAATTTTGAGCCTTAGACACTACCTGTGGAGTCAAACCTTCGAGCCGCCAGCGTACTACAGGTTATCCGTCGAGTAGGGGCTGTGGAGCCCAGGGGGGAAAAGCCGCAACCCCTGCTGGCGCACGCGTTGCTCCTGCAGCGGGAGAGGGGTGATGCGCGGCAAAGGCGTAGCCTCAGGTTGAGGTGTTGGAGTGGGAGCAGGCGTAGGCAAGGGGCTAGGTGTTGGTTTCGGCGTGGCCACTACAGCCGGTGGGGTTGGCACAGCAGGTGTGACCTCAGCCGGGATCCCTTCTGAGGTGGGACGGGGACGCCGGAGTTGAAAGCGCGGCTGGCGACGTGGTGCAAGAGTGGGCGTCGACTCTGGTGTAAGAGTGGGTGCCGGCGTTGATGTCGGTGTTGGTATTGGTTCTGGCGTCGGCGTGGGTGAGGGGGGGGTCTCTGGTGGCGGCGTGCGTGTCCGCGCGGGAGTGGGTGTGGGGGGGTGGGGGGGTGTGGGTGGAGGGGATTGGGGGTT
>NZ_JANSIY010000176.1:0-3319 GCF_047462295.1 Synechococcus sp. H60.3
ACCCGGTACACGGGATCCATGAAGCAACTGGGGCAGAAGAAGAGACAAAAGCTCTGCTGTCAAGCGGGTGAGGAAACGCCACCCGCCTACGCGGTGGGGTAGTTCATTCTTCAGCTTCTCCTCCCTAAAAAAAGTTGGGCGGGCCGTTGCTGTAGCCAATGGGTTGATTGAAGAGGGGGGAGCCCTCCTCTTTTTTCTTCAAGGGTCGAGATAGAGTCGGTGTTGGCGAATGTAGTGCTCCACAGCGGAGGGCACCAAGTAGCGGATGGATCCCCCTTTTTGGATTTGCTGACGCAGGTAGGTGGAAGAAAGCGTTAGGGTGGGGGCGTCCAAGATTGTCGCCCGGATGGGCAGCTTCTCAGCCACCGACTGCAGCACCTGGGCGGCATCACCGGCATCGAGGCGGGGGGCAACAATCCAGTGACAGAGGCGGGCCAATTCTTCCGCCTGGTACCACTGGGGCAGATCCCGCAGGGCATCCACCCCGATGATCCAGTACCACTGGGTGTTGGGTTGCTCTTGCATCAGGCAGCGCAGTGTCTCAATGGTGTAGGAGGGGCCAGGACGGCGGATCTCCAGCTCGGAGCAGGCGAAGCGCTCGTGGTCGGCAATGGCCAGCTTCACCATGGCCAGACGATCCGCTTTGCTGGCGCCGGCGGCCAAGGGCTTGTGGGGAGGATCCCCTGCCGGCATCCACAGCACCTGATCCAAGTTGAACTGCCAGAGGGCCTGCTCGGCCATGATCAGATGGCCGTGGTGGACGGGGTTAAAGGTGCCGCCGAGAATGCCAACGCGGCGCTGCTTGGGAGCTGAGCCACTCATGGCTGTTGGCTGAGGTAGGTGATGGCCTCGCGCAGCCAGTCTTCCGTCTGCCGGGGCTGAGGTGGAAGGGCTTGCAGGGCCGCTTGAATTTCCTGGAGGCTGTAGCCGAGGGCCAGCAGGGCCATTTCCACCTCCTCCCGGATAGAGGGGGGCGGCCCGCCAGCCAGAGGGCGATCTGCGTTCTCTAGGCCTTGTCGCCAGTGGGCCAATTTGCTTTTCAGCTCCAGCGCCAGCCGTTGGGCCGTTTTGTGGCCCACCCCTGGGGCTAGGGAGAGGAGGCGGACATTTTCGGTAACCACCGCCTGCACCAGCTCCGGCAAAGCGAAAGTGTTGAGCAGCGCCAGACCCAAAGCCGGACCCACCCCCGGGACTTTGATCAGTTCCACAAACAGATCCCGCTCCGCTGGCGAGCCAAACCCGTACAGCACCAGCTCGGTCTCCCGCACCAGCAGATGGGTGAACACCCGCACAGGCTCTCCTACAGGGGGCAGTTGCTTGAGAAAACGGGCCGGCGCCTGGATGCGATAGCCGATCCCCTGCACCTCCAGGGTGAGGCTGCTGCGCTCTCCCGGTTCCACAGCGACGAGGTGGCCTGTCAAAAACGCGATCATGTGCGTATCCAACCGGTGTTTAGGATACCTTGCCCGGCGGCGGCTTCGGAGCTGGCTAGGCAAAATCTAAATGAATCTAGAATGAGAAAAGCTCACGAGCAAACCTTATGGTATCAACGTCGGCACCGGCCACTCCCATCTCGGCACGCTGGATTTGGCGGGGGCAATCCGTTCATTATGTCAAACAGGGCGAGCAGGGGCAGCCTTTGCTTTTGGTGCACGGCTTTGGGGCCTCCACCGACCACTGGCGCAAGAATATCCCTGAGTTGGCCCAACACTACCAGGTCTATGCTATCGATTTGCTCGGCTTTGGCCGTTCGGCCAAGCCCAACTGGGACTACCGCGCCGAGATCTGGCGGGATCAACTGCGGGATTTCTGTCAACAGGTGATCCGGCGGCCTGTGGTGGCCATTGGCAACTCCCTGGGTGGCTATGTGGTGCTCAGCCTTGCGGCAGAGTGGCCGGAGTGGGTGCGGGGGGTGGTGTTGCTTAACGGAGCCGGTGGCTTTTCCACTGCTAAGGGATCCCCCTCTGGCTGGCGGCAATGGCTGCGTGTCCTGGTGGGCTGGGGCCTGCGCCAGCGCCTGGTGTCTTACCTATTGTTTCAGTATTTGCGGCAGCCGCGGGTGATTCGCTCCAAGCTGAAGCAGGTCTATTACGACCCGGCGGCAGTGACGGATCAACTGGTGGAAGACATTCATCGCCCCACACGGGATCCGGGGGCTGCCGATGTGTTCGTGGCCCTGATGCGGGGCGGGCAGAAGGGGCGCTATGTGGATGAGCTGCTGCGCAGCTTGGTGCGCCCCCTGTTGTTGATTTGGGGCGAACGGGATCCCTGGATGCGGGCCCGCGAGCGCTCCAAGCTGTACCGGGCTCACTACCCTCAGGCGGTGGAATACTTCCTGGAAGCCGGCCACTGCCCTCACGATGAGCGCCCCGAACAGGTCAATGCCCTGATCCACCAGTGGATCGAGACGGGGATCCCGGCCACCACCTCTCCTCCCCCTTTCAAAGCAGCGCCGGTTTCAGACCTGCATCCTTAGCCTTGAGAGCTAGCCGGGGTTGCCTGCCGGCTCTGGCGGCGAGTCTCCTTCCAGGCCAATGGCGTACTTCAGCCATTCCCGGTAGGATCCGCTGCTGACAGCTTTGGAGATTTCAAAGTAAAGGGTGCTGTGGGGGCGGCGGGGCTGGCGCAGCAGGGGCATGCCAGCCTCACGCGGAGTGCGATTCCCTTTTTTCACGTTGCAGCGCACACAGGCGCTGACCACATTTTCCCAGGTATCTCCGCCGCCGCGGGAGCGCGGGATCACGTGATCCAGGGTGAGGTCTTCGCCATAACAACCGCAGTACTGGCAGCGGTGCCCATCGCGATAGAGGACGTTGCGGCGTGTCAGGGGAATCTCTTTGTGGGGAACGTGAACGTAGTGGCGCAGGCGGATGACGGTGGGCAGAGGGATGTTGCCGTAGACTACTTTGCCGTTGTGCTCGATTTGCTCGGCTTTGCCCTTGAGCAAAAGGACGACAGCTCTGCGCCAACTGGTGACGTTGAGCGGCTCGTAGGAGGCATTTAAAACCAAAACCTTGCTCATAGTGCTACGCACCGGTAAACTACCCGGCTCCGACCGCTAAGCAGTACGGAGCGGGCTTTAAGCGCTACGCGCCGCTGACGCGAACGGTAGCCCTGCAGTTGGCAAGCCAACCACGGGCCTCTAGGCCGGTTTACAGCGACCCCCAAAAGGGCAATCACGTTGGCACTGTTAAAATCTGCATCCCCTTCCCAGCCACAGGCCGGGTTCACACAACGAAAATGCTTCCCTTCCCGCTGCCCAAGCCACAAACACCGGTGGCAGGTCTGCGAGCTGTAGGCAGGCGGCACCACCACAACC
>NZ_JANSIY010000177.1:0-3231 GCF_047462295.1 Synechococcus sp. H60.3
GGGGTTGGCTCGAGTGCCGAGCGCGCGGCGTGGCCGTGGGTGGGCGGCGCGGGGCGCCCCCGCCAATACTCCCTCCCAGGGATCCGATTTGACCTCTGCCCCGGGGGTTGGATAAGGTTGAGGGCGAAGTGGCTGGGGAGCGAGAGCATGGCCAGCGTGACCTACGAACACGTTACCAAGCGCTACGGCGACACCACGGCCGTCCACGACCTAAACATCGCCATTGAAGACGGGGAATTTCTCGTCTTCGTTGGCCCCTCCGGCTGCGGCAAGACCACCTCCCTGCGCCTGCTGGCCGGCCTGGAAGAGGTGAGCGCCGGCTCCATCTACATCGGCAACCGCCGCGTGAACGACCTTCCCCCCAAGGATCGGGACATCGCCATGGTCTTCCAGTCCTATGCCCTCTACCCCCACATGACTGTGGCCGAGAACATGGCCTTTGGCCTTAAGCTGCGTGGCCTGCCTAGGGCGGAGATCGAAAGCCGAGTTCGGGGGGTGGCCAAGCGGCTGGGAATCGAACACCTCCTCCACCGCAAGCCCAGGGAACTTTCCGGTGGACAGCGGCAGCGGGTCGCCGTTGGGCGGGCCATTGTGCGCAACCCGGCGGTGTTTTTGATGGATGAGCCCCTCTCCAACCTCGACGCCAAGCTGCGGGTGCAGGCGCGGGCCGAGATCAGCAAGTTACACATGCAACTGGGCACCACCTTCATCTACGTCACCCACGACCAGGTGGAAGCCATGACCATGGGCAACCGCATTGCCGTGATGAAGGATGGCCGCCTGCAACAGGTGGACACCCCCCAGGCCCTCTACAACCGCCCCGCCAACCTGTTTGTGGCCGGCTTCATCGGCAGCCCCTCCATGAACTTCTTCTCAGCCAAGCTGCGGGAGCAAGAGGGCACCCTCTGGGTGGATAGCGGCGCCTTCCGCGTGCCCATCCCCTCCCACCAGGCGGATCCCTATCGGCCCCGCGCCGGCCAGCCGGTCATCTTCGGCATCCGCCCGGAAAACATCCACGATCCCCAGTACCAACCCCCAGGGATCCAACCCGCCCGCGTGCGCGCCAGAGTTGCCGTTGTCGAGCCCCTGGGCTCTGAAGTCCTCCTCCACCTCAGCGCCGCCGACCCCGAAGGGATCCTCCCCGAGCAGGAGTTTGTGGCCCGCGTGGATCCCCGTACCCAGCTTCGCGTCAACCAATGGGCAGAAGTGATCTTTGACATGGATCGCTTCCACCTCTTTGACCCGCAAACCGAGGAGCGGCTGGGATAACGCTAAAAAGCCCCCGGAAAGCTAGGGGGCTTGGAAAAGCTGCTAACTGCAGTCGCCCTTACCGTAGCGGCGAGTTTAGGAGAATCACCAGGCGCTCTTCCAAAAACTTCAGGTTGGCCAACACTTGGCTAAACGCTTCTTCCTGCGTCCAGTCCATAATCTCCATGGTTTTGTGAACCAGCGATTGCACCGGCACCGGCAAGGGGCCGAAGACATCCACCAGCCAGCGCACCGAGAAAGGATCGATGGTAATGTTCCCCTCAGCGCCCGGCCAGCCGTTGATGTTGACAGGCCCGTTGTCGCGAATGGCGTTGAGAAACGCCTGCTTGGCATCCAACCTCACCAAAAGCGGGTGGGCTTGTACAGTGCCATTCCACCATTCGTCGTTCGTAAACGGCTCAGCTTTGGGAACACCGGGGTGCCCACACCAAAAGTCGATCAGGCGGGTCATGTTGGGGAAAACCAGCTCGATGAAGTGAAGCTTTTGCTCCTCGCTTAACTTATTGATTTGCCGCATCGTGTAGGGCACCGGCTTGGTCAAAACCCTCTCCACCTTCCACTGCTGCCAGTTCACCATGCTAATAAACTCAAGGCCGGCCTGCCTTAACATCTCGAACACCTGCGGCACCGTAAAGCCCTTGTCGCTGCGCAGCAGGAAATTGGCCAGAATTCCCCCTGTGGTTTTGATGGCATCGCCGTTCCAGTGGCTCTTCACAAAACTGGCATCGGTGAGAGCTTCCATCACCTCCCGCAGCAGCGGTACAGCTTTGGCCGCTGGCTCATCCATCACCCCCAGCAGCTCCATCGCATCCTGCATGTTGAAGATAAACTGCCGCTGATAAAGGCTGTGCACATTGGTGCGAATGATCCCATCAGGCTTGAGCACCTGCCGCATGCCTTTCAAGCCGGCCACCGGGTCGTCCAGCAGGTAGAGAACGTCGTTGCAGGCGATAAAATCAAACTCCTCCCCCAGCGCCGTCATGTCGGTAATGTCCATAACATGAAAGCTGGCGTTCTCGATCTTGTGGAACTTGAAGCGCTGCTCCGCCAGCTTGACGGATTCAGGTGAAATATCTACTCCCACATAGCGAGCGCCGGGGTTGGCAGTTGCCAAAACCAAAGTTTCCCAGCCGGAGCCACAGCCGGCATTGAGCATCACCTTGCCTTCCGGCAGTACCACCTTGCGATCCCGCAGATACCTGGCTGTTGTGAGGCTGTTGGCAAACAAGGCCAGGTTGTCGGTAACCGTCTGCTCAATCGGCACATTTGGGTAGGGAAACTCGTCAAACTGCGCCTGGACGGGGTTGGACACAACTTTCTCTGCCATGGCGGCCTTCCTGTGTTTTTAGGTATCCCAAACTCTTAGCACGCACCCTATCGTACTGCACAGCCAGCAACCTATTGGCCTCTCCGGCGTTCCTCTGGCCTTAAAGCTAGGTAACCTTTGCTGGTAGCTTTATTTATGGTACTGCCTCAGTATTGGCTTGCCGTCCTCATTGAGGCAGGAACTTATTCTGTCAAGGGGTTTTTTTCTATGGGCTCACGCAGGCGCCTGTTGCTGTTGGCGGTAACTTTTCTCTTCGGGATCCTGGCAGCCTGCGGCCTGGCCACGGGGCCTGGCTTGATCAGCCGGCCAGAGACGCCCTCCTCCACCCCTGCCGCTTACTACGACGGCAACCCCCAATCGGTAACCATCCGCGATGCCGCCATCGCCTTTGCCATCGCCAGCGGGATCACCCAGCCCAGCCAGATTGTTAGCTTTGTCAACAACGTTTTGCGGGTGCAGCCTCCCATAACTTTGGCTGAGGTGACCACGGCCAACCCCAACCCAGTTGCCATTTCTGACTTCGATGGCGACGGCAGGGGGGGAACGATTCGCGACGCGGCCATCTTGTTTGCCATTGCCACTCTGCGAACCCGCGACGCCAACCGCATCAACGATTTTGTCAACAATGTGCTGCG
>NZ_JANSIY010000178.1:0-3226 GCF_047462295.1 Synechococcus sp. H60.3
CGGGTGGGAGCGGCTTTGCCATTGCCGCTCCGCCGCCCGCAGGGATACCGGGCATAGGCGCTCAAACGTATCCCATCGGGGGGCATTTGAGCATATGTTGCCGGCAAAGAGCTTTTCCCCCCTGGAGAGCTCAACGCCCACGGCGCGGCCCCGTTCTTCCAAAATCCGCCGCACCGGCGCCCCGTAGCGGATTTGCCCCCCACAGGCCTCTAGGCCTTGGGCCAACTTCTGGGCAATCTGCCCCACCCCTCCCTTGGGGTAGTTGACGCCGCCGTAGTGGCGATCACAAAACACCATGCCGGCGTTGATCATGGGCGTGCGATCTGCCGGCACCACCGACCAGCAGTAGCACTCCATATCCACAAAGCGCCGCAGCGCCGGATTGCGGAGGTAGCGCCGCGCCACCTGGCCCACATTCACCGGCAAGTAGCGGGCCAAGGTCAGGCAGGCGCGGGGGTTACCGACAAAAGAGCGCCAGAGATAGCCCCACTCCTCCAAAGAGAGGAGCTCCATGGCGTTGAGGCTGTTGAAGATAGGCCAGAAGCTGTCGTAGAAGCGGCGGATGCTGCCCGCTTCTTGAGGGAAATAGCTGGCTAGCTCCTGCAAAAACTGCTCGTAGTCCCGGTGCACACGCGGGCTAAGCCCCTGGGGCAGGTGGTAGGCAATCTGCACCGGGTCGGGGATGGATTCCAAAGACTGGCCCACAGCAGCCAGGGCGCGGGTGAGCAAGTTGGTGGTACCTTGAGTGCCCAGGCCAAAGATCATGGAAGCCCCGACATCAAAGCGGTAGATCCCGTTGCCGTTGGGATCCGGGCGCTCAAAGTAGCCAGCGCTGCCACCAGGGATGAGGTATTTTTCCAGCACCAACACCTGGTAGCCTTTGGCCGCCAACTGGGTGGCCGCCACCAGCCCGCCGATCCCAGCGCCGATGACAATGACATCCCAAACAGAAGAGGGAGAAGCGGGAGTGGCTGTAGCCTGAGGTCGAGAAGAGAGCGTTTGGGTCAAGGGATCCTTACTAGTACAATGCCAGTATCTCAACCTAGCAGAGCTTGCCAGCAAGCGGCGCAGGGCACTTGGGCAATCCCTTGGAGCTCGCAACGATTCAGAGCAAGTCTTTGAGGCCGCGGCTGCCAGCATAGCGGCTGTAGGCGTAGATTAACCCCAGGCTTAGCCCAGTTACCAGAAAGCTAAGGGCCGCTCCAAAGGGGTAGTCCAGGCTGGCGCCAAACTGCATCTGAATGACATTGCCAATTAGCAGGGTCTTGCTGCCCCCCAGCAAGTCCGGTACCACGAACATGCCCAGCGCTGGGATGGCCACCAGGATCAAGCCTGTCGCCAAGCCCGGCAGCGTTTGGGGAAAAAGCACCCACCAGAAGACCTGCCAGCCGTTGGCGTAGAGATCCCGGGCTGCCTCCGCCAGGCGCCAGTCAATGCGCTCCACTGCGGTGTAGAGAGGCAAGACCATGTAGGGCAAAAAGGTGTAGACCATGCCCAGGTACACGGCCAGCCAGCTGGGGTAGAGAGCCGTCTGGGGCGGGATCCAGCCCAGCCAGGCGGCCAGGCGAGCTGGCCACCCTTCTGGCGCCAACACCACCATCCAGGCGTAGGTGCGAATCACTAGGTTAATCCAAAAGGGCACCACCACCAGCGTCAGCAGGAGATCCCGCTGCTGGGGCGGGTGGGCGGCAATAAAGAAAGCTAGGGGATAGGCCAGCAGCATACAGAAGAAAGTGGTGACTGCCGCCACCACCAGGCTGCGACCCAGGATCTGCCAGTAAATGGGCGTCCAGCCCAGGGGGCCATAGCCGAGAATGCGCAGGTAGTTGGCCAGCGTCAGGGGCAGTCCCACCTGGCCAAACTCGCCGCGGCTGAGAAAGCTGCAGGCCAAGAGCAGCAGTCCCGGCAGTACCAAAAACACCACCACCCACAGCACCCCCAGCCCGGCAAAGATGAGGCTGTGCAGCAGCTCCTGCCAGGGGGAGAGCAATTCCCCGGCACGCACCTGGGCACGCTGGCCAGAAGAAGGGATCCCTGGCCATCTCAGCATGGGGGATCCTCCTGCCGGGGATCCGGCCGCAGGCGCACCAGGCTCTTGGGGGGCAGGTGGGCCACCAGCGCCTCGCCGATCTCAAACCCCGCCTCCTCAATATCCGTGTTGAGGGCGGTGGCCTTGAGCTGCTGTCCATTGGCCGTCTGCAGCAAGTACTGGTTCTCCGCCCCGGTGTAGATGAGGTTTTCCACCCGCACCGGCACTTGGTTGGGCAGCAGATCCCAGCCGCTACGGGAAAGCTGAATCTTTTCTGGGCGGATGGCCAACTGCACCGGCTCCAAGTTGGGCTGGATCCCGGGCACCTTGAGCTTGCCTAGGGGCGTATCCACGCAGTCGGTGCCACAGGCGATCCCTTGGATAAGGTTGCTGGCTCCCAGAAAGTCCGCCACAAAGGCAGTTGCCGGCCGCTCGTACACCTCGTCAATGGGGCCGACTTGCTCAATACGTCCGGCCCGCATCACCGCCACCCGGTCGCTGGTTACCAAAGCCTCCTCCTGGTCGTGGGTAACGAAAATAAACGTCATGCCCAGGCGGCGCTGCAATTCGCCCAACTGCACCTGAAGCTGCTTGCGCAACTTAGCATCCAACGCCGAGAGCGGCTCATCCAATAGCAGCACCTCCGGCTCATTGACCAAGGCGCGGGCCAGGGCTACCCGCTGCTGCTGCCCCCCGGAGAGTTCCTGGGGCTTGCGCTTAGCCAGATCCCCGATCTCCACCAATTCCAGGGCAGCGGCCACCCGCTTGTGCAGGGCCTCCCCTCGCACCCCCCGCATGCGCAGGCCAAAGGCGACGTTTTCCTCCACCGTCATAAAGGGGAAAAGGGCATAGCTTTGAAACACGGTGTTGACGTTGCGCTTGTGGGCGGGCAAATGGCCCACCGGGCGCCCGCAGATCACCACTTCCCCGACGTCAGCCATCTCCAGGCCGGCGATGATGCGCAGCAGGGTGGTCTTGCCGCAGCCAGAAGGGCCCAATAGGCCAAAAAACTCGCCTCGCCGAATCTGCAAGGTGATGCCATCGAGAGCCACGAAGTTGCCAAAGCGCTTGCGAATCCCCTTGAGCTCCACATCCCAGTCAGGATTCTGGGAAAGGCCAGCACTGATGCCTGCCATCGCCGTTAACAGCCTTGCACTACCCATGAACTACCCCACCGCGCAGGCGGGTGGGGTTTCC
>NZ_JANSIY010000179.1:0-3120 GCF_047462295.1 Synechococcus sp. H60.3
CTGATCAATCCATCCTGCTTCCGGAGTTGGTTTGCTAAGTGTTGCTACTGTACCCCTTGATTCTTTAACAGGCTGTATTACCCAGCAGATAGTAGATAAAGACTTTGGGGTTCAGATGGGATCAATTGGTAGGGATCCGCTTGGTTAAGCTCCCGAGAGAGGTGAGCAAAAGACTGGAGACTTTCAAGGCGCTCCGCGAGCTCGCTGAGGGTGTCTAGGTATTCGGCTAAAGCCGCTTGGGAAAGGTACCAAGACTTGTCCAGCTCTTGGAAGTAGGTCATCTGGAACTCGACAGAAAGATTCTTTTCCCTAAGGAAGCGCTGCTCCGGTGTAAGCGCTCGATCAAGTGGGGAAAGACGAGCAATGCGCTGGATGCGTTCGCTAGAGATGTGGCCAGCAAAGCCGGGAGCTGTGTACGTATAGGCGGTCCGGAGCTGAGGTCGATCCGCTGGCAAGAGAGCTGCACACCACCTTTCGCTTAGTTCCCGGAAACGAGGAACCTCAAAGTCGAGGGCATCGACGGCATCTTGCAGGTACCCATGCTTAAGCAGAAGCTGGGATTCCGCCGCTAGGGAAACTGCCCAACCCTTGAGGGCAATATCGCCAAGCAGTAGGCAGTGGGCCTGGCGCTCAACAGGGATCTGATGGGCTTGGTCGGAGAAAAAGATGCGGGCTTCCGCCAGCGCCTTAAGGGCATCGCGAGGAGAAGCCTCCGGGAATCGGTGCAAACTAACCAGCTCTGCCTGCAGCTTAGCAAGACTTTGAATGAAAAGAGCACGATGCAAATTGGAGATAGCCAACAGAATTTCGGCTCTACTCTGAACGGCCAAAGCTTGCAAATAGGCCAGTTGGCCAGAAAGTGCATCTAGCTTTTGCTGAATGTCTTGGAGCCCTTCCCTAACAATCTTCTCTAGGCGGGCAATAGAGTCTTGCAACTGATTCAGGCGGAAATGCATGTAGGTAAAGCCAATAGCGCTAACCCCCAGGTTTAAAACGCTAGCGCCAGCAGCTACCTGAGAAAGCCCCAAAATCTTGGTGGCAGTCTGCTGCAAAACCTCAAGCTTTCGATGAGTGGCTTGGTGACCAAGGGCATTAATCACGGATTCAGGAGATACCGGCGCATTCATCAGCAAGCTGGTCAGGCCGGGAGCTTCGGCCAAATGCTTGACGATGCGACCCGTGGCAGCTTCTCGAACAACGCCACCGTAGCGAACCAGGGATCCATCCAAAAGCCCGCTGACAATCGAAGGAGAAGCAAAAAGGAGAGTTGGAATGAGCATGACTTACGCTCCCAAAGTTCCGGTCACACAAGGTAGAAATCCTTGTTGGCAAAGGAGTTTAAATGTAATGGGGGGGAAATCCAGACAATCTTTGCTTTACTGCATAGAGCCAGAAACGCATCCCTTCGCTCAAGAGGACTCGTGTCTCTGGCAAGTCCAGGGAGATCCTCGTCAGCTTCGAGAGCCACTAGATAAAAAGCACTTTTGAGATTTTCAGCCGGAAACTTCTCGACTTCCTCTTTCAGAGCCTCAAACTCTTTCTGTGTGCCTCTCCAGATATACTTTGAGTTTTTATACAGAAGCTCACACGCATTCTTCTCTGTTATTTTTTGTCCGGGAGAAAGGTGAGAAAAGTATTCGCGAAACTGGCTAGCCCTCGAGGCTAGCACAACCAAACTGGGGAGCCTGGTTGGGGGTTCGGGGGGCTCGGGTTTGGGCAAATTTTCTGCAAGCCTAAGTTCTGCAAACCCAAGTCCAGCAGCTGCTCCAACAGCAGCCCCTATTGGTCCTCCAATAGCACCACCAACGATAGCTCCAAGTCCTACAGCAGCTAATTTAGCAAGAAGCTCTCCCTGCTCTTTGTTATTCTCATTCATCATTCCCACTCCCTAAGCAAGACAAAGATTGAACAAAACTTTCAATTGCATTCTTCCTATTCTCCAGATCTTCGGCTATAGCTACTGCTTGGTTAAAGTTCTCTTCAATCCGCCTTCTTTGCTCATCTAGCTCACCCATAGAAAGGTCAAGTGCTTTTCTAACCAATTTTTGAGTAGCCTCTCTTAGTTCTTCCATGTAACCTATGATCCATTCTTTCAGAACTTGCCACAATTTTCGCTTACCAGCATCTGCTCCGCTTGACCACTCCTCAGCCATCTTATCGAAGCTGGGTACAATTAGCTGTTGATAGAACTCCGTCCCAACTTTAGCTATCTTGTACTCCTTGCCTCCAAAGCAAGATCTAGGCTCCTCGACTATTGTAGTTTTGTCCTTCTTTGTAGTCTCTATCTTTGCTCTTTTATTAAAGAGAAAGACATCTTGCGTAAGGCGCAAGGGCTCGCTTCTCAGCTTAACGCCAGTTTGAATCAATTCCTGGATCCCTAGCTTATCTTCCTCAGAGACTGTGAGGATTTCTTCAACGGCTCCAATAAGGTTTGCAATAAGCTGAGAGATCAATGAGTTCGCAAATCTCTCAAAAGTTTGAGCCTTTGCCTGTAACAGAAACTCGGCCCTATGTTCGAGAGCGTCCCTAACCGATTGGTAAAGAGCTAAAACAGCGCGCTCAGCTCTTTCTATCTTCTCATGAGGCTTTTTGGTTTTCTCCTCAACAGGTACTCTCAGAATCAGGCTGTCTCCCTGACACTCACAATCCCTCAACGTTCTGAGTGTCATGTCGCAAGATCTAGCAACGAGGTTGGCAATGTGAGCAGGGATCACTTCTTTCAGAGAATCTTCTAGCGGATAAACACCAATTTCTTGCTTGAGTGCATCTCGAACTGGAGCGATGATTTTATTAATCAAATCTTTAACTTGCTCGTCCACAAAGTCAATAAAATCGGGAAACCCCTGCCAGCCCTTCTTTCTGGCTTCCTCCTCAATCTTTGATAGGGACTCAGGAGTGCCACTAGCACTGGCAACTTGGTTGAGTAAGTCTGTAATGTCAGCGATAAACGATTGGGCAACTTGATTGATTGCTTCCTTGCATTGCTCTTGTCTCTCTTGAATATATTTTCTTTGCCTATCTACTTCCTCTAGCGTCTGAATTCGTCTTGTATTGATTATGACATCTAGGGCACTGCTAATCTCTCTAGCTGAGTTGATCACTTGTAGCACTGCCGGGAGA
>NZ_JANSIY010000180.1:0-2996 GCF_047462295.1 Synechococcus sp. H60.3
AACAACTAAAAAGAGGTAACGGGGCGGGTGCAGTGCCTCAGTGTGAACGACTCCCGCCACTCCTCTTCGTTGAGCAAACACAACATGGCTTACGCCACGCTGCGTGAACCGATAGCGTACGGGCTTCACGCTTCCCAGACTTGTTGGTACAGAGGTCTCAGCGTGCTGCCACCGTGCCACCCACGGCGGGAAACTCTTCAGAGATTTAACTTGTGCTCCTCAATTGCAGCACGAACGGCTTTCATCCGGACACTGATTGGCTCCTGAGTCAACACAATTCACTCATACAGTGCAGGGCTTCCCGCCGATTAAGCTAAATCGAAGAAATAGCAACGATTGCCATTTTAGTTGGGTTTCAGACTTGGCTCTGCGCATTGGCGAAGCGGTTGCTAGGGATCCCCGCAGCCAGAGGCTCAGGTTGCAGCCTGTCTGGGGGGGCGGGGATTACCTAGATTGGGATCAAGACAACTGAGGATCTCGGCAGCCAGCTCAACCCAAGCCCAAGAGAACGCAGAGGGATCCCGACAGTTTCGATAGACTGTGAGAGGGACTGTGTAAAGAATTACTCCCTCAAGCTCTCTCTCTTCTTCTCTGGTGTGTTTCAGTCCTATTGCAGCGTGTGGTACTAACGTGGGTGCAATGGCCTTTTTCTCTCGCTATTCTTTCTTCTCTCCCGGTTGGAGGGGGGCGCTACGAGGTCAGTGGGGCTGGGCAGGGCTGTTGCTCATGGCTCTGCAGCTTGGGCAGCCCGCTGTGGCTCAGACAGAGACCCGAGTTTGGAGTGGCACCGGCCAGATCTTGAGCGGTCAGGGGCAGGGGGCGACGGTGCAACTGGTTCTGGAAACCGGTGGCGGACGCATTTGGACGCAGTCGGGGCCGGCGTTGGACGCGCCCTTTTCCGGCGGGCAGATTTCGGTTACCAGCGGCGACGGCACCTGGCAAATTCAATCGCAGGGGGATCAGTTGTTGGTGACCTTTTACCGCGGCGAGCAGATCATCCGCTGGCAACTGCGCCCCGTCGGCGAGGTTCCAGCCTCTCCTCCCTCTGGGCTATCCGGCTCCTTAAGCGGCGACACCTCCCAACCCGTGGCTCTGCCTGTGCAAGAGCTGGTTGTTCCCATCCAGAATTTGCCCAACAATCGCTGAGGGATCCCGCGGGCTGGTTTCCCAGTTTAGATAAATGGTTCAGAAAAGAGATTAGGGGTGCTCCTGCTTTGCCTGTTGCCAGAGGGCCTCTAACTCCGCGAGGGTGAGTCTTTGGAGAGGGAGCGGGGAGGCTTGGCCGCTGCCAGGTAACGCTGCTTCTGTTGGTTGCCGCGCCAGCTCTTCCATGCGCAAAAAACGGCGGGCAAAGCGCAGATTGGTCTGGGTCAAGGCCTGCGCGGCATCCAGCCCATACCAATGGCCCAAATTGACCAGAGCAAACAACAGATCCCCCAACTCGGCTTCCTGTCGCGCCGGGTCGGGGGGATCCCGTTCCAGCTCTTGGCGCAGTTCGGCCTCTTCCTCGCGGATCTTGGCCCAGATCCCCTCCACCGTCGGCCACTCAAATCCCGCTCCCACCACTTTTTGGCAGATCTTCAGGGCCGCCATCAGGGGGGGCAAACTTTCAGCGTAGTGGAGAAGTTTCTGGCCGAGGGTCTGCTGTGGCTGTTCCTTCTGCTTGATGTCTTCCCAGGAGCGGTGCAACTCAGAAAGGCTGGAAACATCTGACTGCGGAGCATCCTCAAACACATGGGGGTGACGGCGGATCAGCTTATCGGCAATCCGCGCGGCTACGGTTTCCAGGTCGAAGTGGTTTCGCTCGGCAAAGATCTGGGATTGCAACACCACCTGCAGCAACAGATCCCCTAGCTCTTCGACAATGGCCGCCGGATCCCCAGCCCGAATGGCCGCCACCGTCTCGTAGGCTTCTTCGAGGATATAGGGAGTCAGCGACTCGGGCGTTTGGGCGCGATCCCAAGGACAGCCGTCGGGGGCGCGCAACTGAGCCACTATTGCCGCCAAGCGGTTGAGGTGCTGTGCAGACGCGGAGCGCTCCAGATAAAGATGGGCAAAAGAGCCTGTGACCTGCGGATCCCAGCTTTGCAGCGTCAGGGGGCCGTCCACTACCTGCAAGTCTTCTGTGAGCAAGGTCAACGCTTGGCTGGGGGCGCAGAACTGCTGTAAAAAACGACGCAGCTCCGCCAGATCCTTCTTCCCGCAACTTTTCAGCAGCAGGGATCCCTGCCCAGCCGCAGACCAGCGGGCCAGATGCTGTTGCCAACCGGGCTGAAGGCTATCCAGCGTTTGTAGCATGGTCGTAGGTGCGGCCCAAATCCAGCAGGCGCCTGAGCTGCTCGAGATCGATGAAACTCAGCTCCAAAAGGATCATCAGCAACGGCCCTTGCTGGCGATGCTGCAGCTTTTTGGCCAAGCTCAGTTGGGAGCGGTCGATGATGCCTGCTTGCAACAGGTATTCTTCAAGGACAGGAGGGGGAATGGGATCTAGCATAGTCGTTTCACGGCGCTGAGAAGGACAAGTGGAAAAACTGAGAGGATGACCAACTAATGTAATCATTCTTAACACTCTTACAGAGCTTCCGCAAAGATCTGGCCGGCAACTGAGCCAAGAGGCGGCAAGCCGGGTTTTCTGAGCGCAGCTCTGCTAAGCGATCCCTCCCGTTACCGGGACAGATGGGATCTCTGTATCCAAGAGCACAAAAAATGGAGTCAGTGAGGTCAATGTATAATAGCAGGTTTGCTGCCGATTGACAGTGCCCTGAGAGGCCGATGCTCTTCCCCTAGCGCAGGGTAGCTCGGGTATAGAGCGATGTTACCTTTTTATCCTGCCGACTCCAGCTATTGGATAAAAATCTTGCTAACAATGTAACCATCCCGTCCGGGTTGAGGTTGACCCATCTGCTATTCTCCAGTTCCGATGAACTACCCCACCGCGCAGGCGGGTGGGGTTTCCTCACCCGCTTGACAGCAGAGCTTTTGTCTCTTCTTCTGCC
>NZ_JANSIY010000181.1:0-2995 GCF_047462295.1 Synechococcus sp. H60.3
ATGATTTTCCTTTGATTGCCGTAAGGCGTTGAGCACATCAAGCCTGCTGGGGGAGCACCGGTCATAGTGTATGATTTTCCTTTGATTGCCGTAAGGCGTTGAGCACTTGTGTTACTCTGGGGTCTCCGCAGAGTGACTGCCATGATTTTCCTTTGATTGCCGTAAGGCGTTGAGCACGTCGACTGGCTGGCGCGGCAGGTCTCCGGAACACTATGATTTTCCTTTGATTGCCGTAAGGCGTTGAGCATTTTTGAAAGGAAAGCTTCAGGAAGAGGAAGCGGGCGATGGAACTGATCCTCAAACCCATTGTGAGTTGGGATCCCAGATCCGATCTCAGCAAGCATGGCTGGCGCAACTGCGTGCAGAAGAGCAAAATCTAAAAGCCTCAATAGAAGATTTGCAAGCCAAAAAACAGAAGCTTGTTCAATACTTGAAAGAGGGCGCTGCCAAACTCGATCAGCTCCGCTCACAAGGGGATCTTTTGGCCCAAGAGATTGCCCGCCTCAATCAAGTTCGCCAAGCAACAGGCTCTGGCAACTTTGCCGCCCACCCGTCTGGGTTTGGAAAGGGATTCAGCTCCACTTCTACCACCAAAGCTGCTGCCACCTCCGCTTCGGCCAACACCTACGACGCAATTCTTGCAGCCATTGAGGAGAAGGTGAACGACCTAGACGACATGGCAAAAGCGATGACAGAGCTGGGCTCGCTTGAGGGCAGACAGTAATTCTTCAAGCACCTTCCAAGTCCAGATCCACCTCATGAACCCGCCGCAGGGATCCCTTGTTAAAAGCTGGGAAGCGTAGGTAGGGGTACTGCTCCTTGGCCTGCCGCAGCTCTTGGAAGGCGGGGGCCAGTTGATCTTTGGGGGAGATCCCTGTAACCACACACCAGATCTTGGTGCGTGTCAAGGCCACAAAAGCTTGATTGCGCCGGCGCAGTTGCTCCTCTACACTTAGCCCCGGCTCGGTGGCGTTTTGAAACTGGCAGACGTAGACTTTCCAAGCTTCGTTGCCCTTGGCCCGGAAGATCCCCGACAGGGTGACGTGCCCCGGCAAGCGGAAAATATCCCGATCGGCATCTTCGCCAGCAATGAGGGCGCTAATTCCTCTTTGTTTGAGCCTGGCCTTTAGGCTTTCCCAGTAGGGTCTGCTCCCTCTGAAGCTGGCTACACTTGTAACTAGAAGATCTTCCGGCCGGAAACTCCACTGCTTCAGGTCGCGCTCGATCTGTTGGGCAATCCAATTCTGCTCCTCTTCCTCAGAAGGAAAGGTACGCCAGACCAGCAGCGACTGGGGATCCACCTTGGGCTCAAAGCTTTCTTGATCGACGGGGTGGCAAGCCTTGCGGGTGAGGGTAATTGGGGATCCAGGCTTACGAAAATCACCTTCTATCACTTCGTAACCCAAACCTTCCCACTGGTCTTTTTGAGTAACCCCCTGCAAAGGCTGGCCTCCACGCAAAAGACCCATGTTGATGGCATGGGCAGCCATGAAGATGATGTTTGGAGTGCGGTAGCAATGACGCAGTACGATGGCTCGCCCTCCCAACCGCACTTTGGGTTTGCCCGTCTCGTCGCGCCCGAATAGCTCGGCTGCCCCTGGCACTGTCAACGAGCCAATGCCCTGGGCTTCGTCATAGGCCCAGTAGAGCCGCTTGGGATCCCGTAAAGTTTGATAGGCTAAACGGTAAAAGGCAGGCGGCAAATCTTGACCTTCATCGATCAAGATGGCGTCAAAAAGTTGAGGGATTTCCTTGGCTTTCTCTCCTAACTCTTGGCAGACGTAGTCGAAGGGCTCCGTTGTCTTGTCGTTCTTAGCCCCTAGCTCTGCCCTTGCTTGCTCCAAGCTTTTGGGCAGCAAGCCACATTCTTGGGCGAGCAAGCGATAGAACCCAAGCTGATCCTGGGATCCCCAGGCATGCATCACCTGAATCCTTTCCCAATTTGGCTCGATGTCAAACTTACTCTGACAGACTTCTGAGATTTGCCTGCGAATTTGCTCATAGAGAGAGCGGGTGTAGAAAACTACGGCGATCTTCCAATCGGGGTGGTCGGCGTGGATCTTGGCTGCCCTGCGAGTCAAGACTACGGTTTTGCCCGTCCCCGCCAGGCCCCGCAACCGCTGCGGCCCCTCAGGATATTGGGTGGCAATTTTGCGTTGGTCTTCATCGAGTTTGAAGATCCCTTCTTGGACGCGCCGGATCACCGCCTGCGGATCGTAGTCATATACTGGGTCTTCGCCGGGATCCCCCAGCCCTATCCCCAACGTTTTGAGGATCACTTCCCATTCTGTGGCGTTGAGAGGAGCGCCATTGACCTGCTTGGCCGCATACAGTGTTTGCCGCAACTGCTCTGGGTTTTCCAAATCATCCGCAAAAAGCAGCGCGCCGGTAAAAGGGGGATCCCCGAAGCGCTCCTGCCATTCTTGTCGCTGAATGCGAGGCAAAGCTAGCCGATATTGCCAGGCAACGCGCGCCTGGAGAGGCCGAGTTTCCAGATTTTGCTGCAGCCAATTCTTAATCTGAAACATTTGATTATCGGCCTGCGCCAGAGGGGTTTCGGTTTCCCTGTGCCACTCGCGCATGCGCCACTCGCTGCCGTCGATGGCCTCGATATTGTAAAGGTTGTAGCCCTTACACTCGAAAATCCAAAAGCCCAGTTCAAAATGAATCAATAGAATGTCGGGCTTGGCCTTGAGGTGACCCTGAGGGTCATAAATGCTGAACTGATGGAGGAGGTAGCCGGGATCAGAGGCCAGGGCTTGCCGCAGCGCATTCCAAACCGTCGCCTCTGCAGCTATTCCTGGCAAGCTGTCGTCCAGAGCGCCGTCGGGTTGAAAGTGCATGGGGGATCCCTCATTTTCCAACTTGAACCCAGTGTACAACAGGAAACCTGAGCTCTTGGGGAAGGATCCAGGGCCCTTAACGTAAGGTGCGGAATTCCCCACCCGGGTGGGGATGGATAGCACCCTCTGACTGATTCTGGATGTATTGCTTC
>NZ_JANSIY010000182.1:0-2954 GCF_047462295.1 Synechococcus sp. H60.3
CGCATTGTGGATACCCCAGAGCAATTGGAGCTGTTGCGGCAAGAGCTGTTGGCCTGTTCGGGGATCGTAGCCTGGGATACGGAAACCACGAGTTTGGATCCCCGCGACGCCCAACTGGTGGGAATTGGCTGCTGTTGGTCAGAGGGGGATGTGGCCTATTTGCCCATTGGTCACCGCCAGGGATCCAACCTGGACTGGAACCTAGTTAAGCAGAGCCTAAAGCCCATTTGGGAGGATCCCAATCGGCCCAAAAGCCTGCAAAATTGCAAGTATGATCTCAGTATTTTTCGCGCCCATGGCATCCGCCTACAAGGGATCCAATTTGATCCCATGCTGGCCAGCTACGTTCTCAACCCAGAGGCCAGCCACAACTTGGCCGACTTGGCAGCTAGCTATTTAAATTTGCCCACCACCAGCTACGAAAAGTTGCTGGGCAAAGCAAAGTCCATTGCCGATCTGCCCATTGCCAAAGTGGCAGAATATTGCGGCACCGATGCCTATTGCGCCTATCGCTTGGTGCCTATCCTCACCGAGAAGCTGCAACAGACTGACCCACGCCTCTGGAATCTTTTTATCCAGGTGGAGTTGCCCTTGGCTCATGTTTTGGAAGAAATGGAGTGGGTCGGCATCCGTATCGACACTGAGTTTCTCCAGCAGTTTTCTCAGGAGCTGGAAAAAGAGCTACAAAGCCTGGAGCAAAAGGCCTATGCCCAAGTGGGGGAGGTCTTTAACCTCAACTCTCCCAAACAACTGGCATCCCTACTCTTTGAAAAGCTCAAGCTAGATGTCCGAAAAACTCGCAAGACAGCTACCGGCTACTCCACCGACGCTTCTGTTTTAGAGAAGCTGGAAGGGGATCACCCAGTTATTGAAACTATTCTCCAGTACCGCACCCTGGCCAAGCTCAAATCCACCTATGTGGATGCGCTGCCAGCTCTGGTAAGACGCGATACAGGCAGGGTGCACACCAACTTTAACCAGACCGTTACTGCCACTGGCCGGCTCAGCTCCTCCAACCCCAATTTGCAAAATATCCCCATCCGCAGCGAGTTTAGCCGCCGCATTCGCCAGGCCTTCATTCCCCAGGAGGGATGGCTGTTGGCCTCGGCTGACTACTCACAAATTGAGCTGCGCATCCTGGCCCACCTCAGCCAAGAGCCAACCCTCCTTGAGTGCTTTCGCTCCGGGGAAGATGTGCATACCCTAACCGCTCGCTTGCTCTTTGAAAAGCAAGAGGTAACCAGTGAGGAACGCCGCCTTGCCAAGACAATTAACTATGGCGTGATCTATGGCATGGGAGCCCAGCGTTTTGCCCGCACGGCAGGAGTATCGCTGGCAGAAGCTAAGCAGTTCTTGCAGCGATTTAATGAGCGCTATGCTGGCGTTTTTGCCTATCTCCGCGCCACCGAAGCCTTTGTGGAAGAACACGGCTATGTGGAAACCATCCTGGGTCGCCGCCGCTATTTCCCCAATTTGTCTCAGCTATCGGGCCACCGCAAACAAGCCGAGCTGCGGGCTGCTGTGAATGCCCCCATTCAGGGATCCGCTTCAGACATTATCAAAGTAGCTATGGTGCGCCTGCAGGAAAAGCTCCAGAACTTTCGTTCGCGTTTACTTTTGCAGGTTCACGACGAGCTGGTATTTGAAGTAGAGCCCTCAGAATGGCAGGACTTACAGCCCCTCATTCAAAGAGAAATGGAAGGGGCGGTGCCCCTCTCCATACCGCTGGTGGTGGATATTCAAATTGGCCACAACTGGAAGGAGGCCAACTAAGGGATCCCAGCTCTAGAGAAATGTTAAGCTATGTGAAAGCGTTCGTTATCTCCCTATGGCTGTTGAGATCTACACCTGGCGTTTTTGCCCTTTTTGCATTCGCGCCAAGCAACTGCTAGACCGCAAGGGAGTCAAGTACATCGAATACGCCATTGATGGGGATGAGGCGGCGCGAGCGGAGATGGCTAAGCGGGCCAACGGGCGCCGTTCGGTGCCCCAGATTTTCATCAACAACCAGCACATCGGCGGCTGCGACGACCTCTATGCCCTTGAGGCCCAGGGCAAGTTGGATCTGCTCCTGCAGCAAGCTCACTAGACCCGTCTCTTGCCGGCCTCGGCTGGCTAGCCAGTGCTGGGGTCTTCTCCTTTTTTGCTGCCAGGCCCAGATTAGCTACTGGCTTGCCGGAGGCGAGCACGGGCCTGTTTCAGCATGGCAATCAGGGTGTGGTGGGCATCTTCAGAATCTTTGAGAGGGTGCTCAAAGGGAATGCGCAGGGTTCGTAGGGCCCCGTCTACCTCTACCTGCAGGTCCATCCCTTCTGAGTCAATGGCCTGCATGCGAGCCTGCGTCACCCCTTCCACTTGGCCGAAGACTTTGGCATAGAGCGCCAGCGCATCGGCGTGGTCTTCGTTCATGTGTTTGCAGATGCGCTCGCTAACCTGAGGGGTGAGAGGGTCGGCCATAGAGTTGCAAAAGGGATGTCCAGATTTTAGTCTAGCGGACTCTTGGCTCAAGCGGCAGTTAAAGGCAGGCCAGCTCCCCCGCGCCCAGCCACTTGTAGAGCCAGTAGGATTGGTTGATACCCGGGCAGCGCCCAGATGGGGGTGGACATGCAGCTTTACGAGCGCGACTTCTATGCCTGGACTCAGGAGCAGGCAGCGCTGCTGCGGGCGGGCCGGCTGGAGCAGCTAGACACCGTGCATTTGGCGGAGGAAATCGAGGCTTTGGGCAGGCAAGAGCGCCGCGAATTGGTCAATCGCTTGGGGATCCTGCTGGGGCACCTCCTCAAATGGCAGTTCCAGCCCCAGCTTCGCGGCAAAAGTTGGCAGGCCACGATCATCGAACAGCGACAGGAGATCCAGGAGCTCATTGCGGAGAGCCCTAGCCTCAAAGCTTACCTAGCTGAAGCGATGGAAAAGGCCTATCGAAAAGGACTGCTCCTGGTGGTGAGAGAAACGCC
>NZ_JANSIY010000183.1:0-2858 GCF_047462295.1 Synechococcus sp. H60.3
ATTGCCCTTTTGGGGGTCGCTGTAAACCGGCCTGGAGGCCCGTGGTTGGCTTGCCAACTGCAGGGCTACCCTTCGCGTCAGCGGCGCGTAGCGCTTAAAGCCTGCTCCGTACCGCTGAGCGGTCGGAGTCGGGTAGTTTACCCAATTCAACGCCCCCACGGCAGAGCACGGCGTTAGATTTTGATAGTCTGGTTTGGGGGCCACCTGCATCCCCTCAACCCTGGCGAGGCATGGCGGAAAACCGGACCGGCGCGTTTATTGGCGGGCTGCTGTTGGGAACGGCGGTGGGCACAGTCATTGGCTTGCTCCTGGCCCCCCGCAGCGGACGGGAGACGCGGCGACTGTTGAAAAAATCGGCCGAGGCACTGCCAGAAGTGGCAGAAGATGTGGCTGGCAGCCTGCAGTATCAAGCAGAAAAGTTGTTCGACGCCGCTCAACGGAATTTGGATGAGGCCCTGCTGCGGCTACAGCAGGCAGCGGCGGTGGGCAGGGAAGCCATGTTGCAGAAACGGCAAGAGCTGATGCAAGCCCAAAACCTGCGTCCCCTCGCCCGGGAGGAAGCTGATTCAGAAGCCCGAGATCGGGAGGAGACAGCAGGATGAGCGATCCGGTCTTTTGGCTGGGCCTCTCGGTAGGTCTGGTGGCAGTGGGTATCTTGGCGGTGATCCTGACCCTGCTGCCTGCCGTCATTCAATTGGGTCGAGCCGCCCAGAGCGTGGAACGCTTTTTCGACACGCTGCTGCGGGAATTGCCCCCTACGCTGGAGGCTTTGCGTCTGACCAGCTTGGAAGTGAGCGAGATCGCCGACAGCCTCGACGAAGGGGTCAAGGGGGCCGGACAGGTAGTGAAGCAGGTGAACCGCTCTCTGGAAGGGGCCCGCAACCAAGCCCGCGGCGCTCAGGTCAATGTCCGCAGCCTTTGGGCAGGGGTACGGGCGGCCTGGCAGGCGCTGTCCAGCGAGACTCCCCCCACCGCCATGCGTAACCCTCAGTTGCGCTCAGGCCAAGCTGGTCGGCCTTTTTCTGCTGCTGCGCCAAGCATTCCCTTGGGAGATATGCGCTCTTTTGCCAGCAAGGCAATGCCAGAGGGATCCCCCCCCCATGCGCAGCCTTCCCGACCCGATGCCACCAACCCTTGAGAGCTATCTGAGAATCCTCTGGAAGACGGGCACAGGAGGTTGGGGCTCTTGCCCGGCGGGAAGCCGGCCCCAACTGGCGTCTGGATCCCAGCGCAATTGGGTAACATCCTGCAAAGGAAACCCCATCTGCTGCAGGATCTTGAGGCTGAGGCTAGGAATAATCGGCGAAAGGGCTACCGCCACCCAGCGCACGCTTTCCAAAACAGCGTAGAGGATCTGGGCCACCTGTTCGCTTTGCCCCTGCTTGTGCAGCGTCCAGGGAGCCTGCTCGTCGAGGTATTTGTTGCTGGCTTGGGCCAAGCTAAGGGCTTTGCGGGCAGCGGAGCTGGGATCCAGCCGCTCGTAGGCATCGGCCACCGCCGGGGCTAGGCGCTCGACCAGGGTTTTGAGGGGGTGATCCGCTGCGATCTGCACCGGGGGAATGCGGTAGTCGGGCTGGTATTTTTTGAGCATATTGAGGGTGCGGTTGAGCAGATTCCCCAGGTCGTTGGCGAGGTCAGCATTGAGAACCTCGATGAAGCGGCCCTCGCTAAAGTCGCCATCCTTGCCCAGCTCAATTTCGGTCAAGAAATAGTAGCGCACAGCATCGGCGCCGTATCGCTGCACCAGCTCAAAGGGATCCAGCGTGTTGCCGAGGCTTTTGCCCATCTTGAGGCCATCTTTGGTGAGAAAGCCGTGGCCAAAGATTTGCTTAGGCAGCGGCAGCCCTGCCGACATGAGCATGGCCGGCCAGTAGATGGCATGAAAACGGACGATGTCCTTGCCTACTAGATGCACATCGGCAGGCCAGTAGCGGCGCAGGGCGTTCTCCAGGGTGGGCTCGTCGTGAGGATCCAAGGCGGCGCTGAGGTAGTTAATGAGGGCATCAAACCAAACGTAAAGGGTTTGGCTGGGATCCGCCGGGAAGGGGATCCCCCAGGAGACGCTGGGGCGAGAGATGGAAAAGTCCCGCAGGCCCTGCTTGACAAAGTTCATGACCTCGTTGCGGCGGCTTTCCGGTTGAATGAACTCCGGGTGCTCCGCATAGAGGGCTTCCAGTTTTTCCTGGTAGCGAGAGAGGCGAAAAAAGTAGTTTTCTTCGTCTTTCCACTCCACTTTCTTGTTGGGGTGAAGGGGGCAAAACCCACCTTCTAGGAGCTCTGACTCGTCCTTGAACTCCTCGCAGGCAACGCAGTACCAGCCCTGCTGGCGGCCAACGAAAATATCTCCCCGATCCCCAACCCGCTGAAAAAACTCCCGCACAATGGCCTTGTGGCGAGGGTCAGTGGTGCGGATAAAGCGGTCGTAGCGGATATCCAGCAACCGCCAAAGCTCTACAAACTGGGCGGCAATCTCGTCACAGTGCTGCTGCGGCGGAAGGCCGCGCTCTTCAGCGGTGCGCTGGATCTTCTGGCCGTGCTCGTCAGTTCCCGTTACCATCAGCACATCCTTGCCCCGCAGGCGGTGGTAACGGGCGATGGCATCCGCCGCCATGGTGGTGTAGGCGCTGCCGATGTGGGGGGCAGCGTTGACGTAGTAGATGGGTGTGGTGATGACGAAGGTGGGATCCGGCATGAGCAGTTGCAGCGCTTTCCCCCATGATAAAAGTTGCCGGAAAGTCCGGCAGGCCGAGTTACGGGGCAGGGATGAAGCTGGCATTCAACCTAAAGGGATGGGGCTGCGGTGCCCTGGGGGCCGGGATCTTGGTCGCCGGGGCGGCTCTGGCCCAGCCTCTGCCGGA
>NZ_JANSIY010000184.1:0-2581 GCF_047462295.1 Synechococcus sp. H60.3
GCGGGGGTGAAGGTGGTGGCAGTACCACCTGGCTACACTTCGCAAACTTGTCACCGCTGCTTGTGGCTTGGGCAACGGGAAGGGAAGCATTTTCGCTGTGTCAACCCGGCCTGTGGCTGGGGAGGGGATGCAGATTTGAACGGTGCTAACGGGATTGCGCTTTTGGGGGTCGCTGTAAGCCGGCCTAGAGGCCCGTGGTTGGCTTGCCAACTGCAGGGCTACAGGAAGCCCACTCCGTACCGCTTAGCGGTCGGAGCCGGGTAGTTTACATTTCTCACTCTGGCAGGGCTTGGGAGCAACTGACGGCTGCACGAATAGCTGGACATCCTAAACCCTCTGCGGCTACAAGTCGGCGCGGGCCAGTTCGCAACTCCGCTCCTGCCTAATTGGTGAACATATTTTTCCAGTCGGTGGTGAGAACCTCGTGGCCAAATGTCCACCCGGCCAGGAGCAAGGGCAAGGCTAAGCCCAGGAAGCCGAAGAAACCGATGACCTGAGCAATTTGCCGCTGCGCCCTTTTCCTTTTCGGGTCGGGGATGTTATTAGCAGCTACTGTGAGCTTTGAACAAAAGGCCACCACCACCGCCCCCACTGGTCCCAAAACCAGCGACGGCCACAACCACTCCGCTACCTGCGCATACTCGTAGGCCCGGGTGAACGGCATGATGACAAAACAGGCCAGCTCCAGGATTCCCCAGGTGAAGAGGGCCAACTGGATATCTTTGCGAAAGACTTCGTTGGGATCGTACATAGGCTTCTGGGATAAACCGGCATGCAACTTTAAGGTTTGGCCTGCAAGTGAAGAAGTGGCAAGGTTTTTGAATGGGCTTCCCTCTGCGGGCAAGAAGCTGCTGCGCGAGTCCCTTTTACCTTACCCTTTCCCTTTCCTCCGGACAACCCAGTAGAATAATGCTTGAGATGCTTAGGTTAGCCTTCCTTGATTTACCCAGAGAAAGGGGGTTCCAGAAAGGCCAAGCTCCTGGTGCAATCCGATGTGCAATGTAAAAACCTGAAGTTGTCTGTTGTAGTCTGGGCGGGCTGTCTGGGTTTGCTGTCCTCTCCAGCCCCGGCGCAAAATGCATTTGCCCTACTGTCAGGGCTTTTCTGCAACTCTGCCTCCTGCTGACTATGAGAGCGCCAAGCCGCTATGTCACGCATTCTCATCATCGATGACGATCCCAGCATTTGTACGCTGCTCAAGCGGTATTTGCAGCGGCAAGGGTACGCAGTTGAGGCGGCCGTGACCGGCGCCGAGGGCTTACGACAGTTGCGCACTTTTCAGCCAGGCTTGGTGATTTTGGATTTGAATTTGCCGGATGTGAGCGGTTACGACCTCTGCCAGCAGATGCAAAAAGAGACCGGCGTTTATGTGTTGATGTTAACCAGCCGAGTGAATCCTGCCGACAAGCTGCAAGGATTTCAGCTAGGTGCAGATGACTACCTGACCAAACCCTTCAGCCTGCCGGAGTTACAGGCGCGGGTACAGGCCATCCTGCGCCGAGGGCGGAGGAGAACGGAAACAGGCAGCGCGCCGGTTTTGACCTTTCCCTCTTTGGTGATCGACCCAACCACCCGAGAAGTCACCCGTGACCGGCGCCCAATTCACCTGACAGCTTTGGAGTTTGACCTGCTCTACGCCATGGCCCGACACCCAGGGCGGGTCTGGCGACGGGCTGAGCTGATTCAAGAGGTGTGGGATTTCAACCACGAGGCAGATGAACGGGTGGTCGATGTCCACATCGGCCAAATTCGCAAGAAGTTAGAAACCGATACCAGCCAACCGGAGCTGATCCGCACCGTGCGCGGCGTTGGCTACAAGTTCGAGCCCCCCACTCCCAAAGAGGGGTGGGGAGAGGAAAAACCGTAACCTCCCTCTTTCAAAGGGAGAGAGCGCGCTAATCCAGGCGACGGCCTGTCAGACGCACAAAAATGTCTTCTAAGTTGGCAGGGCGCACCATCAGGCCAGTTTTGTCGGGTTCGGCTTCCAACTGCCGCTGAGCCTCCGCCAAGCTAGGGAAAAAGGTGTAGCTCACCTCCTGTCCGGGGCGGGAGCGCACCAGCAGAGCTTCCCCGTACTTCGCCCGCAACTGGTCGGTGCTGCCCAGCTCGATCAACTTCCCGCCGTCCATGATGCCAATGCGGTCGCACAGCTCCTCGGCCTCCTCCATGTAGTGGGTTGTAATCAGCAAGGTCATGCCCTGCCGATTCAGATCCCGTAGGATCTCCCACAACAGCCGTCGCGCCTGGGGATCCAACCCAACGGTCGGCTCGTCCAAAAACAAAATTTGCGGCCGGTGCAACAGTGCCCTGGCCACTTGCAGGCGTCGCTTCATGCCGCCGGAGAGGGTCTTCACCTTGTCGTGCCGCCGGTCGGCCAGCTTCACGTATTCCAGCCACTCGTCGATGCGCCGCTGCCGCTCCGGGTTGGGAATGTGGTGCATGCGCCCATGAAACTCCAGGTTTTCCCAAACTGTCAGCTCTGCTTCTAGGGTGATGGGCTGCAACACCACCCCAATCTGCCGCCGCACTGCTAAGGGATCCCGCACCACGTCGTAGCCCCCCACGTAGATGGATCCCTGAC
>NZ_JANSIY010000185.1:0-2530 GCF_047462295.1 Synechococcus sp. H60.3
ATGCGCTCTTCGGTGCCGGCAATGGTCTGCAGCAGCTCTTGGTTTTGCCGGGCCAGTTGGGCGATGGCCTGGGCATTGGCCTCGATGGTGCGCTCAATGCGCGCCAGCCGCTCCTCGCTATTGCTCATGGCCGGGGAGGGGAAAATTGCTGAGGGCTAGGGAAGTCTTGGGGTGGGATCCCTTGCAGGGCCTCGGTCATGAAGCGCTTCCAGGTGGGGGCGACAAAGGCGCCCCCTGCCGTGCCAGGCAGCATGGGGGAGTTATTGTCGTTGCCAATCCAAATGGCAGTGGACAGTTGCGGCACATAGCCGATAAACCAGGCATCGCGAAAGTCGGAGGTGGTGCCGGTTTTGCCTGCTACCGGTCGCCCATCGTCCAGACGGGCTGCCGTCCCGGTGCCTTGGGTCACTACCCCCTTGAGGATTTGGTTGAGGGCAGCCACTGCCCAGGGATCCAAAACCCGCTCTGGCTTCGGCCGGGCCTCGAAGAGGATTTGGCCGTTGCGATCCACCACCTGGGCCAAGAGAGTTGGCTCCACCCGGTAGCCGCCATTGGCAAACACCGCATAGCTGGCGGCCATTTCCAAGGGGCTGATGCTGGCCGAGCCCAGAGCTGTGGCCAGGTTGGGGAACATCTCGGCACTGATGCCCGTGGCCTGGGCCGCTGCAATGACGTTGCGGATCCCAACCTCATCCGCCAGCTTGACGGTGGGCACGTTGCGGGAGAGCTCCAAGGCGCGGGCAAAGGTGAGAGGGCCGTAAAAGGTGTTGTCGTAGTTTTTGGGGCTGTAGGGGGGTGAGCCGGGATAGGTGACCGGGGTGTCTTCCAGGATGCTGTTGGGCCCGTAGCGGCCGGTAGCCAGGGCCGCGTAGTACACGTAGGGCTTAAAGGTGGATCCCGTTTGGCGAAAGGCTTGGGTGGCGCGATTAAATTGGCCCCGCTGGGCGTTGATGCCGCCCACAAGGGCCTTGACATAGCCGGTACGGGGATCCACTGCCGCCAGGGCCATCTGGTCGGCTCGGCGAGCGGCTGCAATGCGGGGCCCATCTTCGTTGACAATGCGCTCTGCCAGGCGTTGCAGCCGCAGGTCGATGGTGGCCTGCACCCGCAGCCCCCCCTGGAGAATTGCCTGCTCGCCATAGCGACGCCGCAGCTCGGCTTCGATGACGTCGGTGACCGCCGGGGCATTGCTCTGGAAGGAGGTGATGCGGCCCAGGGTCAATTCTTGCTCGCGGGCTGCCTGGGCTTCTTCTGGGGTAATCCACTTCAGCTCCACCAGGCGATCCAGCACTAGCCGCTGTCGTCGCTTGGCTCCCTCCAGGTTACGGAAGGGGCTGAGGGTTTCTGGAGCCGGCAGGATCCCGGCCAACATCGCCGCTTCCGCCAAGTTCAGTTCTGCCGCATCTTTGTTGAAGTAGCTGCGGGCCGCCGCCTGGATGCCGTAGAGGTTGTGCCCCCAGTACACCTGGTTGAGGTACATCTCCAGGATTTCGTCTTTGGTGAAGACCTGCTCCAGCCGCACCGCCAGCACAATCTCGGCCACCTTGCGGCTGAGGGTGCGCTCCGGCCTCAAAAACAAGTTCTTCACCAGTTGCATCGTCAGGGTGGAGCCGCCCCCGGCAGAGCCCAAGCCCCCCTCAACACTGCCCAGAAGGGCCCGGCCCAAGCTGACGGGGTTGATGCCGGGGTGGGTGTAGAAGTGGCTATCTTCAATGGCCAGCAGGGCCTTTTTCATCTCCGGCGAGACCTCTTCCAGTGAGATCACCTCCCGGTTGGCTTCCCCGTGCAGGCTGGCAATTGGCTCGCCGCGAATATCGACAATGTGAGTAGTGGCCACCGGCACGTAGTCCCGCAGTTGGTGTACATCCGGCAGGTTGCGAAAGCTGATGGCCAACCCCATCAAGCCGGCAGCCGTCGCTGTAGAGCCCAAGAGCAGCGATCCCAGCAACAGATTGCCCACCGTGACAGCAGCCTGAGTCATCCAGGAGGGGCGGGTGGGTGGGTCAGCGCTGGCATATTCGTCATACCCCAAGCGGGGAAAGGGGCGGCTGTAAGGATGCCGCGAAGCCGAATGCCTAGCCCAGCGGGCCAATGGTCTGCGACCGTAGGTCACGTCAAAAACCCCGTCACGTCGGCGTTGCGGAGCAACCAAAAATTTTACTCATTATAGAGCGGTGCTTCTCGGCCTGGCAGGGAGATCCCTCCCACCTCTAGGTGAGCCAAATCCGGGTGAGCGTGGGGGGTTTCCGAGTGCTTTGCCTGCTGGCTGCTGGGATCCCCAGTTCCCCACCAGCCTGGATCTCGACAGGCTGTTTCGCATGTCAGACTGCTACCTGCACCTCTATGGCCGCTATCTCGCCCAAGGAGGGCAGCAAGATTGTCATCGACCTGCGAAAAACTCAGTTAGAACTGCTTACCAGACTTTATCTGCAAAGGGGATCCCTGTCCCACCGCCTTGAGATCTTGCGCCTGCGAGAACACGAAACTGCGGCAAGGAGAGGAAGTATCTGGAGTGTTTCCACATTCCTTC
>NZ_JANSIY010000186.1:0-2488 GCF_047462295.1 Synechococcus sp. H60.3
TGAAGCAATACATCCAGAATCAGTCAGAGGGTGCTATCCATCCCCACCCGGGTGGGGAATTCCGCACCTTACGTTAAAGCTGAGCTGTCGATCCCCAGCAAAAGTGGCTCTAGATGGGAAGGGATCCGCTGCTGCCCGTTAGGCTGCTGCAAGAGTACAAAAGAGTGCTGCTGAGTTCTATCGGATTCTCGAGCGGCTGCTGCGCAGGATGAGCCATGCCAATTCCAAGGCCGGCCCCAGCACTCGCCAAGCGCGAAAGCAAAGCAGCAGGGATCCCTGTCCGTGCCAGCCGGTGTGGGTGAAGGTCAAGCGCAGGTGGCGGGCCAGCGAGGGAGGGAGGGCCGCCAACAGCCCTAGGCACTGCCCCGTCAAGGCCGGGTTGGCAAAGCCGATTTCTAGGCCGCCTTGCCAGGACTGGATCTGGATCCCCTTGGCCAACCGCTTCAGAAGGGGCCAGAAGCGAGGCCAGTCGGCAAAGGAGAGACGGCAGCCCACCCGGGCCGGCCAATGCCCGCGAACGCAGAGGGATCCGCAACGCCATTCCCAACCCCGACGGCTGCCCCGCAGAGCCAAGCCCCCCCACCCGCGCCATTTCCAGCTCCAGGCGAGGGGGCCTTGCCAAGGCTTGCGGTAGCGTAGCAGGAGCTGTTGTGGCCAGAACAGAAACAGTCCCAACCCAGTGACCAGCAGCAGCCCTGCCAGGTACTTGATGATCTCAAGCCAGCCCATAGCGGGCCAGAAAACGGGGCAAATCGACTACCTGACAGGTGTAGGATCCCTGCATCACCAGCCGCCCCTGCTGCGCGATCTCCACCTGAAACTGAACGCGCCTTCCCTCCACTGCCACGACTTCAACCTTCACCTGCAAGGGATCCCCCACCACAGCTGCTGAGCAGTGTTCTAGGACAAAGCGGATCCCGACTGCCGCTTCTTCCCCCTCGTAAAAAGGCTGCAAGGTGTTGTGGCCACATCGCTCGATCAGCGCCAACAGAGCTGGGGATCCAATCACCCTCACGCCGGGGTTGCCCAGGGCCTCAGCCGTCTGCTCGGGGCCGGGGATCCCTTGCCAGGTGCCACGGGTGCCGAGGGGAAGGAGTTTCACAACCCTAGAACCTCAACGCTAGCGGGACGCTGTTCTGGACTGCCACCAGCGCCAGCCCTGCCCAAGCAAAAGGAACAGAGCCAGGATCCCAACGCTGGCCGCCAGCACCAGGGCCCGCTCCAGGCGGGTGGCATAGAACCCCGTCACCGTCCAGTTGCGGCTGAGGTTGGATCCGAGGATGGCGAGCGTGGCCAGGCCCAAAGCTTGGATCCCCGTCCAAGTCGCCCTTCTCCCTTCTTGGTTCAAGGCTATGGGCTGCAGCGCCGCCAAGATCAAGGCGGTGATCAAGGCTGCCAGCAAGAAAGCTGCTTGCGGCTGGGCATGGACGAAATAACCCACCCCCAGCGGCAGGAGCAGGCTGCCCAGCGTCAGGCCGACCCCGGTTTGCAGGGGTTTGTCTAGCCCGTGCAGCCAGTAAAGAAGCGCAGCCAAGGCCATGGCCGCCATGCCCAAGTAGAGCGCCGCCGATACGTAGGGCTGGGTGAGGTCGATCCCGGCCACCTGCAGGTTGAACTGGTGCAGCAGGTTTTGCAGCAGGGGTCGGGCCGACAAAAACAGGGCAGCCATCGCCCCCCAGCGGCTGGGAAAAGCCAGACACCCCAGCCCCAGCAGCGCCGCCCCGTAGGATCCCCCCAGCCGCAGTGCCAGCAGCGCCCCACCGCCTACCAGCGTCAGGCTCACACAGGCCCGCCAGAGCAAGGCCTCTTTCCCCTCGGGTGCCGGGATCCTGCTCTCCAAAGCCAGTAGAGCCCACGAGAGCAACACCCCCGCCCCGTACAGCAGCGCCCAAAAGGGATCCTGGTACAGCCCGTTGCGCACCAGAGCCAGGGCCAGCGCCATCGCCACCAGCCATCCCACTCCTGACCCCAGGGCCGACAGCCGCCGGTTGGATTCCACCTCGCTGTCGGGTGAGGACTCTGTCCCGCTGGCGCGAACGGGAACAGTCAACAGGGGCAGGGTGCCCGCCACTAGGCTGAGGGCGGCCAGACCAACAGGTAACAACACCGGCCAAGGGAGATCTGGCAGAGATTCCGCTCCCATCTCCATAAGGCGGGATCCCCAGGTGAGGGCAGCGATGCCGCTCCAGCCCTGGGCCAGCCCCATCAGCACAGACAGCATCTCTTCTTCAGCCAAGCAGCCCAGCAACGGGATCCCCACCAAGCCCATCCCCAGGCCGCAGCCCCACAACAGCAGGGAAAAAGCAGCTCCCGCCTCAGATCCCTCGAAGGCGCCGCCGGCTACACCCTGCCAGGTGGCCAAGCTGAGCAGCAGCACCGCCAGCCCCTGCCCCGCCCCCCCCCACCCCCCCCCACCCCCACGGCCCGCAGCCGCCCCCCGCGCCCCCCACACCAGCCCGCCGCGACCCCGTTGAGGAAGACCACACAG
>NZ_JANSIY010000187.1:0-2299 GCF_047462295.1 Synechococcus sp. H60.3
GGAACTTGTCAGAGCTCTTGGCCCGCTGGGAAGTGGGCATTGGCGAGGATCCCGGTCGCTTCCTCTGGGAAATCGAGTCGGATCCGCAGGTGGCAGCGGTGTCGCGGGACTGGGATCCCCATTTCTTGAGTGGCTGGCTCAACAGCTTTGACCACCGCCAGGGGGATCTCTCCTTCTGGCGTAACTGGCACCAGGCGGGGCTTTTGCGGCAGTGGTTTGAGCGGGGCTACAGCCTGCACATCATCACCTGGGAAGACGACACCACCCGCCCCTGCGGCGACTACCACCTCTCGCCGCAGTTTATCCAGGACGTAGCCGAGCTGGCCGGGTATATTGCCCAAGCCAACCCCCAGGGCCGCCCCACCTACTGGAGCCTGGCCACTGAGTTTTCCTACTGGCGCGTCCCTGCCGATACCTACAACGCCGACACTGCCCCCTACTACCGCGCCCTGATGCGCAACATCTTAAGAGCCCGCCAGGCCATCAAGGAGCGGCTGCCCGAGGCCGAGGTGGCCCTCTGCTGGGGCGGCTGGATTGCCACCTTTGACGATCGCCGCCGCGGGGCAGGGCGCAGCATGGTAGAGCCTTTTGCCGAGACGATGAGCCAAATGGACGGGATCGCCTTCCAGTCAATGCGCCAGCGGCGACCGGGGGAGTTCAACCCAGAGCTCAACGGCCCGGATCCGGGTAACCCCGAGCAGATCCGCCTCTGCTGCCGTCTCTTTGCCCCCATCCACCGCAACCTGATGCTGGCCCACTACGAGCCCTCGATTAAGGACAAGCACCCCAACGGTGGCCGGGCCGACACTGTCCAAGTGGATTTTGAGATCATGAGCCGGCCCGAGTGGCTGCAGGAGGTGTCGCAACTGGGATTGCGGCGCCTGTCCCTGATGCACTACGGCCTCTACAAGGGGGATCCCTATGGGGCGCTGACGGCAGCCCGGCAATTCCGGGCCCGCGTAGGTTTGCCGGCTATTGCCCAGAGGGTGTAGGTGGATGGAGACGAAGGCCCAAAACGGAGCTCTGTAGGTACAATCCCCCTTGGCGGCGCCGTCGAGAGGGATCCCTAGATGAAGCCTTTGGCAATTGCAAGAAGCTGGCTGCTGGGCCTGGGCCTTGTCTTGGGGGGGTGGGAGCTGCCGGCCTGGGCCGGCTGCGGCTTCCCTCGCGGGGCAGGGAAAACGTTTTTCTCGCTCCAGCCCGAGGTGTACCAACCCCGCACCCGCTTTGACCAGGGGGGACGTCTGCAGCAGGCCCTTTCCGAGTATGGCGAGACCCGCCTCAACCTGTTTGGCGAAACCGGCCTCAGCGATCGCCTCACCCTCAACCTCAACACCAGCTACGTTTTCCTGGAAAATCGCTTTGCCAGCGGGGCTGAGACCGTTACCCAGCGCAACCAGGGCCTGCGGGATCTGGAGCTGGGCCTGCGCCACACCTGGGGAGAGGGGGATCCCTTTTTCTCGGCTCAATTGACGGCCCTGATCCCGCCGGGATATGCCACCCAGAACACCCCCCTGCCCTTGGGCTATGGGGTTTTCGGCTACGACCTCAGCGCCGGCCTGGCCGCCTCAGGCAAGCTGGGATCCCTGCCCGCCTTTTTCGACTCCTGTCTGACCTTTCGGGACTACCTGGGCTACCCCGGCGACCGTCTCAAGGCCAACTTGACCTTTGGAGCAGATCTCAGCCCTGAGGTGCAGGCCATTGTGGCTTTGGATGGCGACTTCACCCTTGGCAACGGCGCCCCGCTCCTTTTTGGGGATCTGGCGGTGCAGGATCCCGACTACAACAACCTTAAGCTTTCCGGCCAGCTCAACTGGCGCCTAGAGGAGGGGCTGACCCTGGGGCTAGGGGGGTTTCAGTTTTTAACAGGCCGCAACACCAATGCCGGCGGCGGCTTCACCGGCTATGTGTGGCTAAGTTACTAAAACTCAACAAAATGTTGCGGGGTATCTGCCGCGGCAGCAGGGATCGGCAGAGGCAGATCTAGGATGAGACTTGGCAAACCTTGGCCTGGAGAACGGATCCCATGCCTCGCTTTGAAAACATCGTTGCCGCCATCGACGGCAGCGGCCCCACCGAGCAAATGGTGCACACGCTGCTATCTTTGCCGGCCTTTGCCCAGTGCCACGTAACCCTGCTGCATGCGGTGCCTTCCCAGACCTCTGCTGAGGACATGCGCGCTGCTTGGCAAAAGGGACAGGAGCTGTTGGCCCAGACGCTGCAGACCTTTCCCCCGCGGCCTGGGCTAAAGATCAGTACCCAACTGGTGGAAGGGGATCCCAAGGTGGTGGTACTGCAG
>NZ_JANSIY010000188.1:0-2298 GCF_047462295.1 Synechococcus sp. H60.3
AAGCGCAACTGCACAGCGGCGAATGGGTGGCGGTCAAGGTGCAGCGGCCCCACCTGCGGGAGCGGCTGAGCCTAGATCTGTACCTCATCCGCTGGGCCTCCACCTGGCTGGGTCCTTGGCTGCCCCTGAACCTGGGCAACACCTTGACGGCGGTGGTGGATGAGTTTGGTTACAAGCTTTTTGAGGAGATCGACTACCTAAACGAAGGGCGAAACTGCGAGCGCTTTGCCGAATACTTTCGCGGCGATCCCGATGTGTATGTGCCGCGCATCTTTTGGGCCTACAGCACCCGCCGGGTGTTGACCCTGGAGTGGATCGACGGCATCAAGCTCACCGATGTGGAGCGGATTCGAGCCGCCAACTTAGAGGTCAAACAACTGGTGCGCATTGGCGTGGTGGCTGGCCTGAAGCAGTTGCTGGTATACGGCTTTTTCCACGCCGACCCCCATCCGGGCAACCTGTTTGCCCTCCCCGATGGCCGCCTGGCCTATATCGACTTCGGCATGATGGACCAGCTCACCGAAGAAATGAAGGAGTACCTGGTGGACGCGCTGGTTCACCTGGTGGATCGCGACTACAACGCCTTGATCGACGATTTTATTCATCTGGGCTTTTTACAGCCGGATGTCAACCGCCAAGAGCTGATCCCTGCCTTGGAGACAGTGCTGGCGGATGTGTTGAACCAGGAGGTGGGCAACTTCAACTTCAAAACCGCCACCGACCAGTTCTCCGATTTGATGTACCGCTACCCCTTTCAGGTGCCCTCCCACTTTGCGTTGGTAATCCGCTCTTTGGTTACTCAAGAAGGGGTGGCTCTTAGCCTCTATCCCCAGTTTCGCATTGTTGGCGTGGCCTATCCCTACGTGGCCAAGCGCCTGCTGACGGACGAGTCACCCCGCATTCGCCAGCGGCTGCTGCAAGTGCTGATTAAAGATGGCAAGTTCCGCTGGAACCGCCTGGAGAATTTGATCCAAATTGCCCGCAGCGATGGGGGGCTGGATTGGGTACCCACCGCCCGCATGGGTTTGCGCTACTTGATGTCGGAAGAGGCCCGCGAGCTGCGCCGCCAGTTGGTGCTTTCGCTCACGGAAGATGACCGCCTTCACTTTGAGGAGCTACAGCGGCTGTGGCATGTGGTCAGCCCCGACTTGTCTCCAGCTCACCTCTGGCAGGCGGCACTGGGATCCCTGCCCGGCGATCTGCAACACGCTTTGGGCGAGTTGAGGGAACAGATGCAAGCCCACCTGGAGCGGCTCAGCCACTGGCGACTTCCCCAGCCCTGGCCGAATTTGCTGGCGGGAGTGGGACAGGAAAGGTAGAACAGAAGAAGATAGCTTAAGTTTGGTGAGCTGGACAAAAGCGTGACAGATCAGAAAGGTGACTTCATTGCCGGTGTGGTAGCCGGCGCTGTGTTGGGCGGGATCATCGGCGGGGTGATCGCCTTTGTGCTGGCCCCCCGACTGAGCAAGGGATCCGCCGAAGGCCAGCGCCGCGATTCCGACCGTCTCAACGGCACCTCTGTCCCTCCTGAGCGGCCGCGCCTCCGAGTCTCGGGTGAGCCGGCTGTGCCCAGCTCCAGCAACTGGAGGGAGTGGGAACAGGAAACAGAGCGGATTGCCCAGGCCCGCCGCACCCTCGAAGCCAAGATTGCCGAGTTGAACGAGGCGATCCAGGCCACCCGCGCACAACTGCTTGTCAAAGAGATATCTTCTAGCGCTATCGAGGAAAAGCCTTAAGCAGGGGATCCCTGTCCATGCCAAACTAGAGGCGGCACTGGCTTTCTCCCCTGAGGGGTGCCAGTGTTCTCGTCTCTCGGCTGAGTTGCTCTCCTGGATCAGGTCTGCCTCTGCCGACAGCGCTTAAGTTGAGATGAGTTGAAGAGTCGTTCCCTCGCTGTTTCTAACCATGATGCTCAGCCCTTTGTTGCTCCCTTGGACAGACGGCCTCTCTCTGGGGCTGGTCTACGGCAGTGCCGCGTCTTTGCTGTTTCGCTCCCTTTACCAGTTCATCGTCATTTACAATGCCCTGCTGATTGTGCGGATTTTGCTGAGCTGGTTCCCGCAACTGAACTGGTCGAACCCCATCCTGTCGGTGCTCAGCCAGCTCACGGATCCCTATCTCAACCTCTTCCGCGGCATCATTCCCCCCATCGGTGGCTTGGACTTTTCCCCCTGGTTGGCCTTTATTTTGCTGAGTTTTGCCATGCAGGTGGTGGGTCAGTTTGCCTAGTTGCGGGATCACCCTGCAGATCCCCGGCGCTGCCCACTACTGGCTGCTCAATGCCCAAGTTCCCGTCTC
>NZ_JANSIY010000189.1:0-2292 GCF_047462295.1 Synechococcus sp. H60.3
CCTAGTTCCCCTTGGCAGAATCCGGGAGAGGCCAACGAGAAGAGCTCGGCAGCTCCGCCTGCAGGGCCAATAGCCGAGGGCGGGCTGGGCACTCTCGGCAACGTTTACAAAGACTTGTCTGGGGGATGTTATGAACTCGAGCGGGGGTGGGTAGCCTAGTAGTGTCAACAGAAGGCACAAGCGAGCCTTCCTCTAACTCTCAAGGGAGTAACGAATCATGAGTGCAAAACTGCGCCACTCTTTACTTCGCGCAAAGCTCTCTCAGTTCTTGCTTTCTCGCGCCAAGGGCTTCACGCTGATTGAGCTGCTAGTGGTGATTGTAATTGTAGGCGTCTTGAGCGCTATTGCAATTCCCCAGTTCCTGAACCAGATCCGTCGCTCTCGCGTGGCAGAAGCCCAGGCTGCTCTGACCGATGTTTCTCGTGGTGCTGAGGCCTATCGGATGGACTGGACTCAGTATCCTACGGCATATGCAGTGATTGGCCGTGGCTGCGATTCTCAATGGTGTGGTCCCACCAAGGATAAGTACCAGAACGATCCTTGGTCTGCTCCCAACTACGGCGCTCCTGCTATGTCAGTGGATACCCCCGCTCAGCGCGGCTTAATCATTGCGGTTCTTGGTAATACAAGGGTTAACCCTGCCTATGTGAACGCTGGTGGCAACCCCATCCTCTGTGAGATCGGCCTTGGGCGGGGTGAGAAGCTGGTAGCTACCGGTGACTACTATGTCGGAAAGTCTTGTAATGTTTTCTCTACCGAAGATTCAGGGGTGACAATAACACAAGGCGGGCTGCAGCTGGATCCGTTCAATACGGGCACCAATGAAGAGTACGATCTGACAGATTCAACTGGTACGCCTTTCTCGTAGCAACAATCCCAGTAACCCTAAGTCAAGGCTAAGTGACTATTTTGCTCCCTGTGACTGGGGAGCTTTTTTTGGTATCTTGGCAAGTCATCAGAGGGTTCTCGGCTGGCAAATGATGCTCTCTGGATTGCCATCCTAAGCAGCGTTTCTGGAGATCTGTGAGGTGCAAACACAAGCTCAAACCCTACCGCGCAAAGCCGGCGCAGGAACGGGGGTTCTTCCTGGTGGAAGTAGTGACCACTGCAAAAAGGGTTGTCAGGATGTGTCTAATTTCTCACTTAGTCAGGTTTGGAAAGTTTGAGGCCCAAAATAGCTCATCTCACCACTTTATGGTCGTTTCAAACGAGATTGAGACACCTTTGCTGCCGATCCAAGGACTCGACGCCGCCAGCCCGTTTGCGACAGCGTTGCGTAGCAATAACGATTTAGGGAGATGTTTTATTGCTATTTGAAATAGCAGAGCTACCCATGGCTGATCCTAGGTTGAGGGTCAAGGGATCCTTTCTCACTTGGCCTGACTTCTGTGGCTAATCTATAGAGACCAGCAGAGCTATCTGAGCAGGGAAGAGGGCGAGGGTTGGAGGTACCGAGACCCTAACCAGGCCTGAGAGGGCACAATAAAGATAAGACTTCCTCTTCCTGTCTTTGGTCAGACAATGCCGAGACGAGGTAGAAAACAGAGGGGACTTCCTTTCCGAGAAGCCAAGACAGCCCTACAGAAGCTGGATCTGGAGCGTATCGCTGTACTGAGGGTAGCAACAGATGGACAAGAGGTGGAGATGTTGACTAGCTTGGAGCTGTGGCTCAAGGACATCAAGGTCATCTATGTGGAGTTTGGCTCGGAGCAAGACCGCAAGCAGATTGACCGGATGCGGGATCCTTCTCACATAATCTGGCGGGGGATCATGTCTCAGGGTAGCCAGGGCTGTCTGTGCTACCTGAGTAGAAGCTACATTCCAGACGGAGCTAATGACTAAAATAGGAGAGTGAGCTATGGAAAACTCTGAAAATACAGCTCTGCAGCCTCGTGTTCTACTGAGTTGGCCAATTTCACCAGACTATGTACCTCCTCCAGTTTTTTCCAGTCAACAAGTGACCTTGTGCCCGAGAGGAGGAGCTAAAGGTTTTGTAGAATCCTCTAGCGTCTGTCAAGATCTCATTAAATGTCCAGAGGAAGAGTATGACATTTACGACTTTATACAAAAATCATCTCAAATTGAGAATAAAAGATTTGACTTACTAATCGTTCGAGCATCTAGTTGTGAGCCAAGCATCCCTATCAATACTAAAAAGCTTAAGTGCCCGACTGTTTTACTTGCAGGAACCACTCATCAGGAGCGTTTTCCAATTAGCTATCTCTTAGCTTACTGTGCAACTGAAGACTTTGACTACATCGTTACTCCTATCAACCGTCATCACTTGCACTG
>NZ_JANSIY010000190.1:0-2291 GCF_047462295.1 Synechococcus sp. H60.3
GCAATCTCGATGGCTTCTTGTGGATGGTCGAGGTAGTAGCGAACCTTTTCCAAAAGTTCGTCTTCGGAGTCGTAGGTGTCGCAGTAGGTTCCTGGCACCAGCAGCTCGTCGAAGCCCGAGGCAAAAGAAAGACGGTCTGTCAACAAAAAGCCACCCGCGGAAATCACTTCCAGGTTGCGGAGATTGAGATCCGCATTTTGGCTACAGTTAAACGAAATCAGCGAGTTGGCAAAGCGTTCGGCTGCTTCTATGCGATTGGCAGCTTTGATGAGGATAGGCAAACCCGCTTCCTTCAAAGCCTGCACAAGTCGGGAGCGTCTGGGGTGCCGAGAGCCTTGCTGGCCAATGAAGACAATTTGGTTTTCTCTCGCTTCTACCCACTCGTGGGTGATAGGGCGCATGGAGATAAGGGGCAGCCAGGCCAGGTTTTCCAAGCCTGCTGCAGCAAACCAGTGCAGGTGCTGGCGGTTGTAGGCGGTGGCCACGTAGTCAAAGCCTTCGGTAGCCCAGTAGGCTAGGAGGTGATTGATGGGGAACTCCCAATGGTGAGTATCGCCAGCCAGTAAGACGGTTGGGCAGCTAAACTTTTTGGTGCTGAAAGGATTACTGTAGTCGAAGCTAGAGGTCCAAACAGCAACTAAGTCAAATTCCTTATCTGCAATCTGTTCAGATTGCTGTACAAAGTCGTAGAGGTCATAATCTCCTTCTGGGCACTCCACCAGGCCGCCGGTGAAGTTGACAAAGCCTAACCCAAATCCCTTTGCTCTTGCCTTGGGACAGAGGGTTACCTGCCGGTCTGAAAGCAGAGGGGGCGGGATGTAGTCGGGTGGAGCTGGCCAGTTGAGAAGAATACGCGGAGCTGCGGCCTTGGTACCCTTCATTTTTTGATCCTTCGCTCGGGCAGTCCGTAGGAGCTTAGCAGTCCTAGGTTATGAAACGGTTATAAAGCCAGCTCTACTCCTCAGGGATCCGTCAAAGCCCTTGTTTAGGCCCCCCCTGCAGCTTTCTAGAGCTGGATCGATAACTGGCAACCCTAGCTTGCCCTGGAAGTCAGGCTAAAGAAGAAGGGATCCCTTGACCCTCTATTAGGATAGGCCATGGGCAGCCCCGCCGTTGATAGGCCGGATCTGGCCTACCTACCCAAGCGGCCACCTGCCGAGGTCAAGTAGGAGCAACGACGAGCAGAGCACCTGGCCCAAAAGCTGCGGGAACTAGGGGTGAATCCGGGTACATTAGGCTAGAGAGAACGAAACGCCAGGGATCCCTTCCATGCAGTGCCAAGACCTTGCTCAGGAGCTGGCTTCGGAGCTGGAGCAAGTCGGGAGTCTCGCTCAGCTATTAGACTGGGCTCTAGGTCGCATGCCTGAACAGCAGATCTTTTGTCAGATCGGCTGGGAAGACTCAGGAGCTGTGCTAGAGGTGATGCTTCGCCACTCGGAAAAGTTAGCAGTAATTCTACGGGATCCGCTCCAGAATTCTTCTAAAAAATTGCCCAGCACGGAAGATCTCCAAGCCCAGATCCTTCGGCTAGGGTTAGAAGAACGGGTTTTGCTGCTCGAAGGATTCATCCCCGCTCTTCTGGCAGATTTGGGGGAAGGGTTTCCCGATGCCCGAATTGGCGTTTGCTTCTGGGCGGAGCTTGTTGACTATCGCACCCATTTGCTCCAGTCCCTGCTTCTGCGGGATTACCTGGCTGAGCCGGCCCTGTACTTGGTCGATCACTGCCGCTACGGATCCCTTGCCCAATCGACCTTAGACTTGATGGGGGTGGATCCCGCTTTTCATCTGCAAAAAGCTTTTCCCAAGCTCAGCCAAGGGATCCATCTCTTGAGCTGGGATCCCCAACACAGAGCTTTAACTGAGCAAGATTTGGCTTACATTCGAGAACTAGCCCCAGGCTTGTTGCTGAATGCCAACCCAGTATCCCTCACGTTTTCCCAGCCGGATCCGCCGGAGCTGCCCCGCTTCTATCCATGTAAGTACGTTAAGCTGGATAACTTCCTGCCGGCTGAAGTTAATCAAGCCATCTTGCAGCATGCCATCGCTCATCAAGATAAGTTTATCCCTGCGAGAAGCTATAGCCAAAGCAACACTGAGGCTGAGTCTCTCAAGTTTCGCCGCTCTCTACGCCTAGATTATGCTTACTTTCAAGAGTATGGATCCCTGCTGAGGGAGAAGATTGCTAGGGTTGCTCCTCAAATCTTTGTGGAGCTAGGCATCGAGAACTTCGATATCCAAATCTTCGAGATGGAGATGATTGCTAGCTATGATGGCTGCTACTTTACTCCCCA
>NZ_JANSIY010000191.1:0-2265 GCF_047462295.1 Synechococcus sp. H60.3
GGCAGAGGAAGAGACAAAAATCTCGCCGTAAAGCGGATGGGGAAACCCCACCCGCCTGCGCGGTGGGGTAGTTCATCCTATCTGCAGTCAGCTACTTTACAGGATCTCAGAGGCATCTAGGGGGTAGAGGGGCGGTGGTGCTGGGAAAAGCTGTTTGCCTAGGAGAAGGGCAAGTACTGGGGGGATCCAAGCAAAAAGCTTCTCGGATCCCTTGATAAGGGTCTATATCTCTGTTAAGCGAGCATGAACTTTTTTAACGATCCGGATAGCGGCTGCTGAGAGAAGAACTGAGGCCCCGTAGAATGAATCCCAAAATTCCAGGCAGGACCTTCGGACATGGATTACATTCGCACCTTTAACGACGATCCCTGCGAGGGCCATCTTTCGACGCCTATCAGCGATTCTCCTGTCACCCGTCTGTTTATCAACAACCTCCCCATCAACCGTCCTGGCCTATCGCCGCTGTTGCGGGGGCTGGAGATTGGGTTGGCGCATGGCTATTTTTTGGTGGGGCCAGAAATCGTGGTGGGCCCACTGCGCGACTATCCTGAGGCAGCTAATTTGGGTGGGCTGGTCACGGCGATGGCAATTGTGTTGCTGGGAACCGCCTGCATGTCGGCCTATGGCAGCGTTACCTTTGGAAACAAGCCGGAAACGCCGGGAGCCAATCCTCTATCTACGGCGCGTGGCTGGGGGGATCTGACGGCAGGATTTTTCTTGGGAGGCATGGGTGGCGTCTTTGCTGCCTACTTCCTGTTGGAGAACTTTGCCGGGATCGACGCCATCTTTCGAGGGTTGGTGAATTAGTTGTCAAGCTTGTCAAGACACTGGAGAGGAGCAAAACTATGACCGGTTCTTACGCTGCTGCTTATCTTCCTTGGATTTTCGTCCCCATTGTCGGTTGGCTGCTGCCGGCAGTGGCCATGGCCGTGCTCTTTTTGTACATTGAGCGCGACTAACTTGTTCTAGTCTCAATGGGTCTTAGAAGAGGGATCCCTGGGGAAGGGATCCCTTGCTTTTTGGGGAGACCTTTATCCCCGCTGCCGTCTTCCCAAAAGCTAGGGCAGTACCCGGCAAAGGTTGAGTCTTCTTGTCCTTGGGAAGGGGAAACTTCCAAAGACAGGATCCAGCGAGCTGATCCCATGCCAACACGGAAAAAGGCAGCTTGCGCAACACCCTTTCAACTTCAACGCGAAGGAGGAGCCGATGGCCAGCCTTAACTTTCCAGCCCTGCGTATTGGCGATCCCATTCAAGAGGGCAGTTTTCAGGTTTTCCCTCTCTTTTCTGAGGGGGATCAGGAAGTTGCCTATCGCCTTCCTGAACTGCAGCTCAAGGAAGCAACCATCACCGAGGTGAGCGAGGCCGGAGCCGTGCCTCAGCTAGTTGTGGAAAACCACAGTGAGTCTCTGTTGCTGCTGGTAGAAGGCCAGGAGCTGATAGGAGCCAAACAAAACCGGGTTCTCAACACCACCGTCCTAATCAAGCCAAAAAGCAAGGTTACAATACCCGTTTCCTGCGTAGAAGCTGGGAGGTGGCACTTCCATTCTCGCGAGATGAGCGATGCCGAGCACTTTGTCCCCAACAAGTTGCGGCACGAGTTAAAAAGGGGTGTCTTCCAGTCGCTGAAAAACAAACTTGGCCATCGCTCAGACCAGGGAAGAGTATGGGACACCGTTGCCTATCTTCACCGCGAGCTTGGTGTTAGCTCCCCTACTGCCGCCCTTGATGCTGCCTATGTAACCTACAATCGGGAGCTCCAGAAGTTCCGCAAAGACATTGACTACGTCAAAGGAGCAACTGGCCTAGCCATTGCCATAGGTGGTCGTGTGCGCTCGCTGGATCTCTTCGGAACGGCGCAGATTTGCAGCCGGTTGTGGCCTCGCCTGGTAGCTGGTCTAGCCATCGAGGCCCTGCGAGCAGCCCCCTCGCAAGCCAAGGTCACCTCTGAGGATGTTCTCAAATACTGGGCCAACATAACCCAATGGCCTTGGGAAGCGGTAACGACTGTGGGCGAAGGCCAGGAGTACCGGGCAGAGTCGCAGCAAGGCGACCAAGGCTCAGCGCTGTTCTACGATGAAAAGCTGGTTTACCTGTCAGCAGTAGGGCCAGTCGTTTCTGAGAACTAACTCCAGTGGATCCCCGGCAGGCTTCTTCCTTTCTGGCTGGGAAAGACTCCCCCATTGCTCGGCACCGCTGCCCTCACCCCCAGCCCCTCGCCCACACGCTGCAGGGGGGTCGGGATAAAACATGTGACCATGCCGACC
>NZ_JANSIY010000192.1:0-2260 GCF_047462295.1 Synechococcus sp. H60.3
CCAAGCCTCCCATGACTGGATCGGAGCCGGCCAATTGCTGCCCACCCAGAACGGGATCAAAGTTTTCCGCCATCCCTGACCTCAAGTTAACCTTCCAACTACCTGCTGCTGCATAAGCCATAGGCCCGGTCAGTTTTGGCAATTACTTCAGCTCGGTAAGCTTCCAGCCCCCAAATCGACCACCAAAATCAGGGATCCCGTAGCCCAAAGCAGCCGCTGTCTGTTGGATCCCTGGGGAGCTAATGGTTTTGGTAGGGCTGCTACATCCCGCCAGAAGACCAGGACTGAGAACTTAGGAGGGGGAGGAGGGGAAAAACGAAGAGGGGCTGTCGACTTCGATGGGGCCCAGCCCTCTTTTTTGCACCAGCGTTCGCAGCTCCTGCACAAGTTGTTGGTCTTGGGAGGCCGTGCGGGCGCCGGACTCGGCAGCCCATGCTTTTAAGTCCTGAATCTGGTCGCGGGCGATGGCGGCCAGAGGAACAGTTTGGCGAATGGCGCTAAGGATGTCCTCCTGGGTAAACTCGCGGGGTGGATCCTGGTTGAAGGCCATGTGCATGGCATCGTAGATGGCCTGTTCAATTTCTGCCCCGCTGAAATCTTCGCTGGCCATGGCCAGCTCAGGGTAGGAGAAATCCCGCAAGCGGTTGGGCCGCAGCCGCTGGATGTGGACTTGGAAGATCTCCTCCCGCTCCCGCTGGTTGGGCAAATTGACAAAGAAAATCTCATCAAACCGGCCTTTGCGCAGCAACTCAGCCGGCAAGATGCGGACATTATTGGCGGTGGCAACAATAAAAACGGGTTTGGTTTTTTCCTGCATCCAGGTAATTAGGCTGCCGAAGACCCGCTTGCTGGTGCCCGAATCTCCTGAAAACTCGCTGTTGACGCCGCCAAAGGCCTTATCCAACTCATCAATCCACAAAACACAGGGGGCCATAGCTTCGGCAATTTGGATCATCTGGCGCACGCGGCTTTCACTTTCGCCGACGATCCCGCCGAAGAGTCGCCCCACATCCAGCCGGAGCAAGGGCATGCGCCACTCGCGGGCTATGGTTTTGGCACAGAGGGACTTGCCGGTACCCTGAATCCCGGCCAGCAAAATGCCCTTGGGGCTGGGCAAGCCATAGTCGCGGGCCTGGGCACTAAAGCTGTTGCGGCGCTGGCGAATCCAGGCTTTGAGGTTTTCCAGGCCGCCGACATTTTGCAGGGTCTCGGAGGGGTTGTAAAACTCCAGGATTTCCGTCTGGCGGATGTATTGCTTTTTCTCTTCCAGAACCAGGTCAATATCGCCCTCGCTGACCTTGCCTTTGGCGGCTAGGGCGCGGGCCAGGATCCGCTCAATGCGCTGCCGGGTCAGCCCTTGACAGGCTCGAACCAGTTGTTCCCGCGCTGGGCCGCTTAGCTCCAGTTGACGGGCAGGGATCGCGCGGGTAATGATCCGCTCAATTTCGTCGATGCTGGGCAGGGGAAAATCATAGACTACAATTTCCTCGCGCAGCTCGGCAGGGACAACGGCTTCTTGACCCAGGAGGATGATGGACTTGCGGCTGTGGCGGCCCTCTCTGGCCAAGGTTTTTAGGTAGCGGATAACGGGATAGTTATCTGAGCGTTCTGGATTTCTCAGGGTGGGGTTTAGATCCTTGAGAACACAAATAACCGCCTCGTCCTCTTTGATAGCGCCGATGCGGCCCAGAGCAGGCATCAATTGACCTTTGTTTTGGCCGTTATCTGACCAGCCAGAGACGATATCCCAGATTAGGAGTTTGCGCTTGGGTTTGAGAGAATCGGCCAGAACTTGTAGCAGCTCCTCTGCCGGGGCTTCTTCGGGAGTAACCAGGTAGATCAAAGGGTAGCGAGCGCGAACCACCAAGTCCAGCAGCGTGAGAATGTCTTGGTGATTGCTGGCAAAGGCGAGATCTAAGGAACTCATGGATCTAGCTGCTAGCTGTAGGTAGTCTAGCAAAGGGATCCGCCTAGGGATGGATGGTTCCGTCGGGGAGGATGGCCCCGCTCAAGTCGACAAATCGATCCCAGCCGGGACTTAGTTTTGCGCCCTCTAGGTTTGCTCCTCTCAGATCCGTGCCGTCCAGGTTTGCTCCCCTTAGCTCGGCCCCACTCAGGTTGGCCCCGCTCAGGTTGGCTTGCCACAGCTTGGCCTCGCTCAGGTTGGCCCCACTCAGGTTGGCCAAGATCAAGTTAGCCCCGCTCAGGTCCGCCCCGCTCAGGTTAGCTCCGCTCAGGTTGGCCCTGCTCAGGTCGGCCC
>NZ_JANSIY010000193.1:0-2194 GCF_047462295.1 Synechococcus sp. H60.3
AGGCTAAGAGTAGTCTCAAAGCCGTTTTGCAGCAGGTGACCCATGTCCAAGGCAAAGATCGCACTGGACTTTCAGGCGCGGATCCCTCCCGGTTATCTCAACCTGATGGGATATGTGGACGAATCGGAAGTGAATGGGCCAGGCCGGCGCGCCGTGGTCTGGGTGCAGGGCTGCCTGCGGGAGTGTCCGGGCTGCTTCAACCCTGCTTCTTGGCCGTTTGAGGTCAACCAACTGGTGAAGATCACCGATCTGGCCGAGCAAATCCTCAGCAACCCCAGAAACGAGGGAGTGACCTTCTCAGGAGGGGAGCCCTTCTGGCAGGCTCCCGCCCTGGCCAGCTTGGCGCGGCTCCTGAAGGCGAAAGGGCTAACGGCGATGGCCTTCAGTGGATTCACGCTGGAAGAGTTGCGATCCCCCCAGGCTCCCCCCGGCGCCCAAGAGCTGCTGCAGGAGCTGGATATTTTGGTGGACGGGCCCTATCTGCAATCCCAGGCCATTCGCTCCCCCCACTCGCTGGTCTCTTCCCGCAACCAGCGGGTACATGTCTTTAACCCTGCCTTGAAAAACCAACTGAATTGGGCCAGCGACCAGGTGGAAATCCATATCCTCAAAGATGGAACCCGCATCGTCACCGGCTACGGCGGGCAGTTTCTCTTCGACGAGTCCGAACGAGGCTAGCGCGCCTCCCCAGGGATCCCCTATCCCCCCACCCGCAACGGCTCGCGGCGATAGGCGGGCAGTTGCCAGCACATCTCCAGCCAGTTTTTCAGCTCCTCCGGCTGGCCCATGAGGCTCATTTCCACCAGCAAAATGGCAGCTCGATCGCCAGCTCCTTTGGATCCCAGACGAATCAGGGCAGACAGACTTTCTTCCCGCCAGCAGACGGATACCCCCTGCCGGATCAAGGCCCGAGCTGCAACGGCAATGCAGGAGGGTGGCACCTGGATATCTCGCCGCTCGTAATCGATAGTAGGCAGCATGAACGGCAACCCAAATCTTTATTATGTTTTAATCTTCTTCCCTTTTTGCCGGCTTATCCTGGGTCTTTGCGAATTGTGAAGTGATCTTTTGTAAACTTTTTGATACCGAGTAACATCATCTGGGGGTCTGAGAAAAAGGACGGGGATCCCTGCAGAAAGCTTAAAAGATAGCAGCCGTTTCTCAGCTCGACCTTCTCACAGCCGCGAGAATGGCTGCATTGGCAGGAGATGGAGAGATGCGAGCAGAAGGTTGGGAAAGCCGGGTGGGTCGCTGGTTGCCCAAAGCTACCCTTGTGGGAGTGGCGTTGATCCTGGTGGCGGCGGGCAGGCCGCTGCGCTTGGTGGGCAACGGCGAGAATATGGTGCTGTTTACCTGGGGTGGGGGAGTGAGCCCGACTGCTTTGCAGCCAGGGCTGCATTGGGTGCCGCCTTTTGTCTCGCGCACCGTTACCTTCGACGTAAAAACGCAGGCTCTGACCTGGAAGGACAACGACCCGACTGCTTATGCGCCGCGGCTGGTGGCCCTCTCTCAGGATGGGCAGCAGATTGCGGCTGAGGCGACGCTGCAATTTCGTATTCTCGATGCCCCCAAGGTCTACACCCAACTGGGGGAGAACTACTTGGATCGCATTGCCCCCATCGTCCGGTCGGTCATCTTGAATGAGACCAGCGGCTTTTCCGCCCAAGCTCTCTATTCCACCGAACGCCCGCTGCTTCAAGGACAAATTCGCGAACGGGTGGCCCTTTTGCTGAAGGAATACGGCATCGAGGTTTTGGACTTTCTGCTGCGGGATGTGGATTTCGATCCCGATTTTGTAGCCGCTATTGAAGCAAAAACTATCGCCGAAAACCAACTGGCGCAAAAACAATTTGAGATCGAGCAGGCGCGCCAAGATGCCCGCAGCATCATTGCTCAAGCCGAGGCAGAAGCCGGCCAATTGCGAGCCAAGGCCCAGGCCCTCACCCAGAATCCCAAGTACCTAGAGGTGGTGAAAGCCTCGGTTCTGGGATCCCGGCTGGAAACTTTGATAACCAAATAGAAAACCTAATAGAAAAAGGACTCCGTCCCGCTGACGCGAACAGTTTTCGGGCCTGGCCCCATCTGCTCCAGCTCTTCCCTCAGACCTCAAAACGGGATCAGCCACTATGTATTCAACAGAAGAAGCACACCAGAGTAAAGTTGGTTGGCTAACTTTGGGCGGGATTGCCCTCTT
>NZ_JANSIY010000194.1:0-2183 GCF_047462295.1 Synechococcus sp. H60.3
ACCGGCCTAGAGGTCCGTGGTTGGCTTGCCAACTGCAGGGCTACCGTTCGCGTCAGCGGCGCGTAGCGCTTAAAGCCTGCTCCGTACCGCTTAGCGGTCGGAGCCGGGTAGTTTACTGTACTGCTGTTGTCGGGATCTTCAACTTTCGATGAGAAAAATGTGGGCTGGCATCGTCCAGGGATCCAGCTTGATGTAGTTGGTGGATCCCTGCCAGGAATACTGCTGGCCGTCCAAGAGGTCGATCACCTTGAAAGTTTGCCAGTGTTCCAAACCCAAAGCCCCCAGGTTGAGGGTGACCCAGCCGGATTGAATGTGAAACGGATCCAAATTGACCGCCACCAAGATGCGGTTGCTGCCATCAAAGGTGCGCTTGGAGTAGCAGATCAGGGCCTCGTTGTCGGTGGGGTGAAACACCAAGCTCCAGTCGCTTTGCAAAGCCGGGTTTTGCCGTCGGATCCGGTTCACCTGCGCGATCAGAGGCCGCAAGTTATCCGGTGTGTCCAGATCCCAGTGGCGGATTTGGTATTTTTCCGAGTCCAGATACTCTTCGCTGCCGGGGCGGAGGGGACGGTTTTCGCAGAGTTCAAAAGCGGGGCCGTAGATGCCGTAGCTGGCCCCCAGCGTGGCCGCCAGGATGAGGCGCAGCATAAAAGCCGGGCGTCCCCCCTTTTGCAAGAACTCGTTCAGAATGTCCGGCGTGTTGGGCCAGAGGTTGGGGCGGTAGTACTCCCGCATCGGGGTTTGGGTGAGCTCGGTGAAGTACTCCGTCAGGCCCCACTTGTCGTTGCGCCAAGTGAAATAGGTGTAAGACTGGGTGAAGCCCAGCTTGGCCAAGGATTTCATCAGTTTGGGGCGGGTGAAGGCTTCAGACAAAAAGATTGTCTGCGGGTGCTTGGCCTTGATCTGGCCGATGCACCACTCCCAAAAGCCAAAAGCCTTGGTGTGGGGATTATCAACCCGAAAGATGGTGACTCCCTGGTCGATCCAGTATTCGATAACGCTTTTTAACTCCTCCCAGAGGGCCTGCCAGTTTTCCGTCTCAAAGTCGAGGGGGTAGATGTCTTGATATTTCTTGGGCGGGTTCTCCGCATATTGAATGGTGCCGTCGGGCCGCTTTTTAAACCATTCCGGGTGCTCTTTCACATAGGGGTGATCCGGCGAGCACTGGAAGGCGATGTCCAGGGCGATATCGATGTTGAGTTTTTTGGCCTCCGCCACCAAGCGATGAAAATCCTCCAGGGATCCCAGTTGGGGATGGATGGCCTTGTGCCCGCCTTCTGGCCCGCCAATGGCCCAGGGAGAGCCCACATCCTCCGGCTCTGCCGTCATAGAGTTGTTTTTGCCCTTGCGGAAGGTGCGCCCGATGGGGTGGATGGGGGGCAGGTAGAGCACATCGAAGCCCATCTCGGCAAGCAGCGGCAGGCGGGCGATCACATCCTGGAAGGTGCCGTGGGTGTGCTCGTCAGGGCCACAGGAGCGGGGAAACAGCTCGTACCAGGTGCTGAAGCGGGCCTTCTCCGGATCCACCCAAACCCGTCGCTCCGGGTAGGCGGTGACGAAGCGGCGCTCGCCGTAGAGCTGCATCAGGGATCCCAGGGTTGGGGAAAGGGCGATCTCGATAGCCGGATCCCCGCCTTGGCGGAGCATTTGGGCGTAGTTGCGCAGCTTTGCCGCCAGATCCCCGCTTTGAGCCTGGGCGGCCCGCTCCACTAGCTCCGCCCCGATCAACAGCTCCACCGCCACATCCTGCTCGGCAGCCACCCGCTTGTGCAGATCCTGCTGCCAGGTTTGGAAAGGATCCACCCAGGCCAAGATGCGGTAAAAGGCTTGGCCAATTTGTGTGACCTGAAATTGCGCCCGCCAGCGGTCGTTGCCGATGGGCTCCATGAAGAGCTCCTCCCAGTCTGTTGCCCCGGCCTGGCGAAAACTGAGCACCGCCGAGAGTTGGTCGTGGCCATCGGCGAAGATGTCCGCCTCCACCACCACGTACTCCCCCACTGTTCGCTTGATGGCGTAGCGCCCACCGTCGATTTCCGGCGTCACCGCCTCGATGATGGCCCGTTGCCGACCTTCCGCTGGCCACATAGGGTTAACCTCGCCCCTTTTCAATTTCTAGAGGTGCACCGCCGCATGAGACAATGCACTTAGAATCATGCCAAAGCTTAGCCTTTCCCCAGTACACT
>NZ_JANSIY010000195.1:0-2174 GCF_047462295.1 Synechococcus sp. H60.3
CAAAATTGCTTAGGGCTACGGGAGGACTCCCACAGCCCCTAGCTTGTTTGTGCGCGATGGCAGTTCAGAGCTTGCGCCGCCTTTTTCTGGTTAGACCTCAAGCAGTTGCCTCGGCTGGCTTAGCCTTAGCTTGGTCAAAAGTGCCTGGCGGCTCGTACAAAAACTCAAACAGGTTGCCATCGGGATCCTTGCCATAGAAAGAGGCAGTGCCATCCCGATGGCTGTGAATGGCCCCTACCGGGATCCCTTGGGCTTGCAGGCGGCGATGCTGCTCCTCCAGCTCCTCCATGGTGCTGAAGACAAAGCCAAAGTGCGGCCCTGCTGCCCGGTAGCCCGGCCCCAACAGCGCCAGCCCATCGTCTCCGGCTTTCATGTAGGCCCAGTCGGGATCCTGCCAGACGTTGACCATGCCCAGCTTTTGGTAGAACTCCACTGCCTTGGGGATGTCTTCTACCCGGATGGCGACATGCCCGAGTTGCCTAAGTGCCATGGTTCTCTCTCTGCTCAATGGAGCCAACTGCAAGGGTTCTCCTGTAATCCAGCATAGCTTGGGGGAGGATCCCCTCTCCACTCCCCAGCGAGCAAAGATGGGATCCAATCAATTTCAACCTCATGTCAAGCCAAGGCCAGGCCAACGCTTAGGCTGTTGGCTGGGTGGCCAGGAATCGTTCTAGCTCGCTCAAAGCTTCTGCATCCATTTTGGTTTGCATGGGGCAGAACTTCGGCCCGCACATCGAGCAAAACTCCGCCGTTTTGTAGATATCTGCCGGCAAGGTTTCGTCGTGATATTCGCGCGCCCGCTCTGGATCCAAAGACAACTCAAATTGTCGGTTCCAGTCGAAGTTGTAGCGGGCTCTGGACATTTCGTCATCGCGATCCCTGGCCCCAGGACGGTGGCGGGCAATATCGGCAGCGTGGGCGGCAATTTTGTAGGCAATGAGGCCGTTGCGCACGTCCTCGGCATTGGGCAAGCCCAGGTGTTCTTTGGGGGTTACGTAGCAGAGCATCGCTGCCCCGTACCAGCCGGCCAAGGCCGCCCCAATGGCAGAGCTGATGTGGTCGTAGCCGGCGGCAATATCGGTTACCAGCGGCCCCAAAACGTAGAAAGGAGCCTCGTCGCACTCCTCCATTTGCTTGCGCACGTTAAACTCAATTTGATCCATCGGCACGTGCCCAGGCCCTTCCACCATCACCTGCACATCGTGTTCCCAGGCCAGGCGGGTCAACTGTCCCAGGGTTTTCAACTCCGCCATCTGGGCCTCGTCAGAAGCATCGTGCAGACATCCGGGTCGCAAAGCATCGCCCAGGCTAAAAGAAACATCGTATTTTTTGAAGATCTCAATGATGTCGCGGAAGTGGGTGTAGAGCGGATTTTGCTTGTGGTGGGCCAACATCCAACGGGCCAGGATCCCGCCTCCGCGAGAGACAATTCCGGTTAGACGGTTGCGCACCAACGGCAAGTGTTGGATCAGGATCCCGGCATGGATGGTCATGTAGTCCACCCCCTGCTGGGCCTGCTTTTCGATGATGTGCAAGATATCCTCTGCCGAGAGTTTTTCGACATGGCCATGCACACTTTCCAGGGCCTGGTAGATCGGCACCGTGCCAATGGGCACCGGAGAAGCTTGGATAATGGCCGTGCGAATTTCGTCCAAGTCGCCGCCGCCGGTGGACAGATCCATAACAGTATCGGCGCCGTATTTGATGGCCAATTTCAGCTTTTCCAGCTCCTCGGCCAATCCAGAGGAAGTGGGGGAAGCGCCGATGTTGGCATTGACTTTGCAGCGGGAGGCGATCCCGATGCACATCGGCTCTAGGTTGGTGTGATGAATATTGGCAGGGATGATCATGCGGCCCCGCGCCACCTCTGAGCGGATCAGCTCCGGTGGCAGGTTTTCCCGCCGAGCCACGTAGTCCATCTCTTCTGTAATCACGCCCTGCCGGGCAAAGTGCATTTGCGTTACATTTGCTTGCCCACGCCGGCGGGCAACCCATTCGCTGCGCATGGTGTCAACTCCAGTGCTCGCTTTCCTACGCTGGTATGACCCAGATCAGGTTCTGAGGATGTAATCTCAGCCTGGGGCAAAACCCCCAGACACTCCTAGCGTGCTGTGATTCTATCACCGAAAGTAAACTACCTGACTCCGACCGCTAAGCGGTACGGAGCGGGCTTT
>NZ_JANSIY010000196.1:0-2122 GCF_047462295.1 Synechococcus sp. H60.3
GGGATCCCGGTTTGCTACATCCACGAGCAATACAAATCTCTGGTGTATTTGCCTTACTTGCAGCCGCAAGTTCAGCCGCGGATCCCGCGGGCGAGCTTGCCGGATTCCGGCCGGGATCGCTCCCAGGTCATCCAATTGCGCAGCGATAGCAGCCATCACCGTCCTCGCAGTTGGGTCAAGGTGGAAAAACTCCTGCGCGACCTGCCCTGGGTAGATCTGGTTCGCTACGACCCAAGCGCCTACGCTGCCCCCAAAAACGGCGTCAAGGCCGCCAACCGCAAAACCGCAGATGGCCGCCACATTTTGTGGATCCATCTCCACGAAAGCCAGGACACCCACCTTGCCGTTAGGGTAGAGACCACCGGCTATACTCCCGAACACCTAGAGCAGGCCGCTGCCGAGCTGCGGGAGCGCATTGGTCGCCTCCTCTAGCTTTTGCTCAACTGCTGGGCCACGAGTTGTACGATGGCCTGAGCCGCACCCGGCTTGCCCCCCAGACGCCGCAATTCCGCCTGCATCTGTTGACGCCGCTCGGGATCAGTCAACAGGGCCCGCATCTGTTCGGCTACCTGGGCCGGGCGCAAGTGTCCTCGCAGCTCCGGCACCGCCTCACGTCCTGCCCAGATGTTTGGCCAAGCCAGGTAACCCAGCCACCGCAGGGCAATTCTGTTGATAAGGCGGGCCAGCCAGGTGCCCAGACCGGGCAGGCGAGCCAACAGGCCAGGGATCCCACCCCAGGCACGCATCGCCTCCAGCTTGTTGGTGGGGATCGCCACCACCATTGGCACCCCCAAGTAAGCCAGCTCGGCAGTGTTGGCGCCGACGGTAGTTAGACACAGGTCGCAATTGGCCAGCACCGAATAGGCGGGGAAGCTGGTCCACAGGTGTACCGTGGTGCCAAAGGGGGTGACGAAGTGGGATCCCAAATTGGTTTGCTCCAGAGTGGCCGAGGTGCCGTAAATCACGGCCATATCGGGGTTGAGCTTGGGATGGGCATAGGCCGCCAGCGATCGCGGCGTCTGGCCGGGAGCCACTGGGATGACGAAGCGGACGTTGGGCAGCAACTGGCGCAACTCATCCGCCACCGCCAGCACCAGCGGCACCCCCAGGGAGAGTTTGGCCGGCTTGGAGCCGGGGAGCAGCCCCACCTGGTAGTGGGTGCGGTTGCCATCGCTGAGACGTTGCCAGCTGTGCGGCAGCAAAGCTTCGTCGGCAGAGCGGGATTCCACCCTTTCCGGTGCCGTTCGCACCGATTCCGGCTCCTCGATGGGATCGGGGAGGGGCTGGAGGAGGGTGGAAAAGCCTGCCGTCGGTTTGGGAGCAGCGCCAGAAGCCTGTGTGGGAAGGGATCGGCTGCTAAGCCAGCCGGGAAGAGGTATCCCCGGCAAGTAGACGGCACTGGCCACGCCATCGGCCATCAGATCCCCGACCACGTGCATTTTGGGGGCCCAGCGGTGGCCCAGGAAGCGTCCCCCGTTGTAGCGGCGTTTGATCTCCTCCGTCCGTACAGCAAAAGCGTCTACCCAGGGTCGCCAGCGGGGCTGATGCTCCGCATACACCACCAGACGGTAGCGCAGACGACGGGCAATCCAGACGGCAAAAAACTGATCCCCTCCTAGAAACAGCACCACCCCCCGCTTGGCCCAATCCCAGGCTTCTTCGGTCTGACCCGTGAGCAGAAAAGCCAGAAAAAAATCCGGATCCTGCACCCGATCGACCCGGATAAATTCCTCCGCTATCTTCATCTCTTGTCCAGAGGCGTGCGGACAAGGAGAGAGCACCAGAGAAAGACGGGCCTGGGGCAGTTGCTGGCGCAATTCTAGGACGACTGGCCGCACCCAGGTAAGCAGCTCGCCGGGACCGTTGGAGAGGATGAGAATGTCGTAGGGAAGCTGGCCGCCGTTCACTGAGACGCTCAGGGGGCAAGAACTTTGCCGCTATTGTACAGTTTGCCTTTGGGCGCCAGGAGACTACTGGGATCCCACTGGCTCCTAGCCCTTGCCCTACTGCGAGGGAGCTTCGCCAGCCCTCTTCCTTGCTCAGGGTTCAACGTAAGGCGCGGGATTCCCCACCCGGGTGGGGAGGGATAGCGCCTCCTGACTGATTCTGGATATATCGCTTC
>NZ_JANSIY010000197.1:0-2030 GCF_047462295.1 Synechococcus sp. H60.3
CAACGAAAGAATCGGCCTTTGCGGGATTTGGCGAGGCGCTCGCGGAGCTGCTGCTACTGTTTTTGTGTTGCTTTGCCAACACAGCTAGCTTGAGGATCCACGTAAGGGGCCGACAACGGTTTTAAAAAGGATGCTGCATTAGCCAAAAGCCGGCGAAGGACTGGGCCCGGAAATCGCTTTGGATGGCGAGGAAGTGGATCCCTTGGGCTTGGCGTTGGCGTTGGGCAAAGCCTTCTGCCTCCGCTTGCAGCTTTTCATCTTTTAGTTGCGCAAACAGGTAGCAATCGCTGAGGCCAGCCTCGAACAGCAGCCGTCCCTCCGCTACCGTCAAGTAGGCAGGCTCCATACCGCTTAGCCAAGCTGCTATGGGCAGCGCCCGCCGCGAGGCAATCACCAACCCAGGAATGATGGTGTCGGGCGCCAGGGCCTCCCAGTTTAGGGGGAACAGCTCACCAAATTCCATTGGCCAGGTCTCGGCATCCCGCAGATCCCTGGCCCGCAGGGTAACGAACGCCCAGCGCTCTCCCTGCAACTTGTCCGGCAGGGGAATGGGATCCGGCGGATCCGGCTCCAATGGCGGCTCGGGGCTATAGGTAAATTGGGTTTCCTGAGGGTAAACCTGCTCTGCCCGTTCCCGCATCCAGGCCCGGAGGGCATAGACGCGGCGGCTGGGCAGCATCGGGATCCCAACGGCATTACAGGCCCGTTGCAAAATGGAGCTCATGCGGGCGCGGAAGACGCGAATGGCCGAAGGGGGCTGGGGGGCCATTTCCAAATAGCTGCGCAGCTGTTGGGCCACCCAGGTGCTATTGACCTCTTGGTTGCTGCAGTACTGGGCCTGGCGAAACTGACCCGTGGGATCGCACACCAGCAGCTCCCAAACCCGCCGCTCCTGGGCATCCCGCAGCGGGACGGCGTTGAAATCCATCTGCCAGATGGGGCCGCGCATAGGGCCAGAACGAGGTGGTTGAGTGGCCAAGTCTGCCTCCCCTTGGCTACTTGCCGCTGACCTCACCGCCTGAGCAAGTGGAAAAGCGATCCTGGGAAGGATGGGCAGACCTATCCCCCACCAAAGCCCATTCCCGCTCCCCAAAAATGGCGGCAGGGTAGCGGTAGTACTTAAACTCCAGCAGGTTGTAGAAGGGATCCTGCAAAAAGAACGTGCCGTGCTCCAGGGGGGTGCCGACAAAGCGCCAGCGCGGCTCCTGATAGAAAAGCAATCCCCGTGCCTGGGCCTGCTCCGCCAGCGCCTGCCAATCTGCTTGGGCAGGGAAAATCAGGCCAAAGTGGCGGGGGTAGATGCCCCGCTGTGGCGTCAGCTCTTCCTGGGTGAGGTGGGCCACTAGTTGATGGCCATAGAGGTTCAAAATAACTGAAACAGGGGTTTCCCGACCGATTTGGCAACCCAAGCCCTCGCCGTAGTAAGTCTTGGCCAAGGCAATATCGGCAACGGGAAAGGCCAGATGAAAGCGGATGGGTTCCATGGGCTCTCTCGCAAAGCAGCCTGCTCGACTCAGGATCCCTGCTCTTTACCAAGTTAGGCGATTTTAGCTCAATTGGCGGGAAGCCCCGCACTGTATGGGTGAATTGTGTTGACTCAAGAGCCAATCAGTGTCGGGATGAAAGCGGTTTGTGCTACAAGTGAGAAGAATATTAAATCTCTGGAGAGTTTCCTGCCGTGGGTGGCACAGTGGCAGCACGCTGAGACCTCCGTACCAACAAGTCTGGGAAGCGTGAAGCCCGTACGCTATCGGCTCGCGCAGCGTGGCGTCAGCCATGGTGTGTTGACTCAACGAAGATGAGTGCCCGGAGTCGTTCTGCTGCAACTGTCCCGCCCGCAGCAGCGCTGCCTGCTCTTGGGTTCAGGCATAAAAGTCGCGCTCGTAAAGCTGCATACTTACTCCCGGCGCAATTTGGCAGTTATTTTTCAGGGTAAAAGTTGGGATCCATTGCCTGTTCAACGTAAGGCGCGGGATTCCCCACCCGGGTGGGGAGGGATAGCGCCTCCTGACTGATTCTGGATATATCGC
>NZ_JANSIY010000198.1:0-1796 GCF_047462295.1 Synechococcus sp. H60.3
CAGAAGAAGAGACAAAAGCTCTGCTGCCAAGCGGGTGAGGAAACCCCACCCGCCTACGCGGTGGGGTAGTTCATTCCGACAGCATCCCAGCTACCGGCCAATTACTGATAGAGGGAGTTGTACTCGGCCAGCAGGCGGTTGGCCTCCTCGTTGGCCTTGGCCATGGCCTGGGCCGGATCCCCGCCCTTGAGCATGAGATCTTCCATAGTCTGGGTCACCACGTTGCGAATCTCAGGAAAGGCTCCCAGCAACGCCCCACGGGTGGCAGGGGTGACCTTGGAGTTGTTGATTTGGTCGATGGCAGTGAAGAAGTTGGGGTTTTCCTTGAACCAGCCCTGCGACTCCAGCAAGGCTACCGAGCTTTTGCGAATGGGCAGATAGCCAGTTACCTTGTGCCACTCGGCAGCATTTTCGGTGCTATTCAGCCACAACATGAAGGTCAGTGCCCCCTCTTCCACCTCTTTGGGCAGATCCTTCACCAACCAAAGGCTGGCGCCCCCAATCAAGTTCCCCGTCCAACCCTTGTCGGCGTTGTAGGGCATGCGGGTGGTGACCAGCTCGATGTTGTTCTGCTTGGCGGCGTTGGTGATGTTGGCCGCGTCGGCGCTGCTGGTGATGGCCATGGCAACGGTGCCGGTTTGGATGGCCTGCTCCGTGGCCGCCCAATCCCGCTGCTTGCCGCTGTAGATGTAGTAGCGTTTGTCGTACATCCCTTTCCACCAGGTGGCGATGGCTACCGAGGGCTCCGAGTCCAAAAAGACCTGGGTGGCCCGAGCGGCACGGCCATTTTCGTTATTGGCCAAGAGAGCATCTTGCTGCGCCATCCACTGCTCGTAGAACCAGCCGTGGTTGGGCCAGGTGACGCAGCCCTGGGGCGCATCGGGAAGCGCCATGATCTTCTCGCAGGCGGCTTCCAGCTCCTGCCAGGTGGCCGGTGGCTTCTCGATCCCAGCTTTCTTCAAAATGGCGGTGTTGGAATAGAGGATGGGGCTGGAGCTGTTCCAAGGCATGGAGGTGAACTTACCATCCAGGGTGTAGTAGCTCACCACCGGCTCGATAAAATCGTCGAAGTTCACCGGGATCCCGTTCACCTCGGTGCGGTTGCCCAGCGCCTCGGCGATGGACTTGAAGTAGCCGAAATCCCGTGCCCGTTGGGTGCCCACCTCAAACCACTGCACCACCGCCGGAGCGGCATTTTGTTGAATAGCGAGGTCGGTGGCCTGTTGAATTTCTTCGTAGTTGCCGTAGCCCTCAACAGTTACGTTGTATTGAGGAAATTGCTTGTTAAACTCCGCCGCTTTTGCGCGGGCCCAATCGAGACGGTTATCGGTAAAGGCAATCCAAACTTTGACGTTGGCAGGAGACTGGGCAAAGCTGTCGGCAGCCAGGAAGGCAGCGCCGGCGGCAGCCACCAAGCCAGCGGCGAAAGCCAGGAAAGTACGACGGGTGTTCATAGAAAAAGGCAGTTGTATTCACTAAAGGCACCTCCGAGAATACTGCACCGACATTAAGAGCAGGTTATATCTGGCCGGGATCCCCTCAGAAAGTGAACCCTCAGGCCGCAGTCAGAGTCAGATGAAATGAGCGCCCAGCCCAGGTTATGATTGGCAATTTCTCAAGGGGTCTCGAACATGAAAATGATGAAAAATGCAAGCTTTTGCCTGTTATCGGTTACTGCTTTACTAATGGCGCTTGCTCCCTTTCGCAAGCTCACCCCCGTTACAGCCTGTTAAGGAATCAAGGGGTACAGTAGCAACACTTAGCAAACCAACTTCGGAAGCAGGATGGATTGATCA
>NZ_JANSIY010000199.1:0-1646 GCF_047462295.1 Synechococcus sp. H60.3
TTGAAACCTGAAGAATATAGCCGATAACACAGACAAGCTTGAGGACAGCAGCGTAAACCTACCATGAGAAAAACCCAGGAGCATCGCGGAGAAAAGAACCCAAGTGTATAAGAAAGTACACTATAAGCTTGTTTTCGGGTCGATTGCTTCTATCGACGACGTTTCTGCAAGCTAATTGCTCTCCTTTAACCTTGGCTAGGAAACCTTCTCTGTCTCCATTTGGGGCAGGGCAGGGGCGACGGCGATTGTCCCTGCAGAGGTGCCTGTAGCCCGCCTGCGGGTGTAAGCTCTAGAGGGATCCCTCTGGGTGAGGAGGACGGTCGGACATGGCGGCCAAGCAACTGAAGTTCTACTGGAGCCCGCAGTACCAAATCTTTAGTTGTGACGGGGCCAAGCTGGAGGGGCACGGCGCCATTCAAACCAATCCCTCGCATGACTTGGTGCATCTGTTTATCGCCGCCAACGGCAACATGCCCTGGCAGCCGGTAGAAAGCCGCGAGCAAACCTGCTTTGCCGAGTACAACGCCGTGCTCCTGGAGCACCTTTTGGTCAACTGCTTCAACGTAGCGGTGCTGGGATCCATGGCCCCAGAGCAGGTTGTTCCGGAGGCGCGCAAGTTTTTGCAGTGGTTTGTTTCCGAGCACTACGCGCCGTTTCCGGTCTCTGAAGAAGAGGCTTTTTGTTGCTTTGCAGCCCACCTAGATATCGAGCGCATAGTGCGGTTATTCCCCTACTTCTACAGTTTGCGCGCCTGGGAGTGCTTCAGCCCCGATTACCGCAACGCGGTTTACGACTTGGAATTTACTTCCGAAGACGATCCGGTCAGGGAAGCCCCGGAATGGGCGGCGGATCCCAATATCTTGGAGACCCAAGAGCTGGTGCGGCAGAAGCTCGCTGAAGCTGTGGCGGAGGCGAGATCGATCCGGCCCAAGGCGGAGCCCGTTTTCCCGCAAACCTTGTTGGCTTCACCGCTGTCCAATCCCCCAGCCAAGACCAAGCAGAAAAAAGGGGGGCTCGGCTTCAAGCCCACCCCCACCCGTTAATGGTTGATCCCCCCTTCCCGGTCCCATCAAGGGAGAGGGGTTGGAAGCTGACTACTCTGGGCCCACCACCAGGCGGCGGAAGGCCTTCTTGCCCACCTGGAGAACTCGCCCGGCCAGTTCAGAAGCGCTGGTAAACTCCAGGTCGGGATCTTCCACTTTTTGCCCATCCAGCCGCACGGCGCCTCCTTGGATTTGCCGACGGGCCTCGGCGGCGCTCTTGCACAGGCCGGACTCGCGCAGGAGGTAGCTGAGCTTCACCGGATAGGACAACCCCTCGAGGGCAAAGGTGGGGATGGATCCTGCCTCGACAAGATTGCCTTGCAACACCAGCGCTTGGGCGGTGCGCTGCGCCGCTTCTGCCGCTTCAGGAGAGTGCAACTGGGCCACCAAGGTCTTGGCCAAGAGGATCTGGCGCTGGCGGGGATCCGCCGGCAGCTCTGAGAGGGGCACCGCGGTGAGCAACTCAAAATACCGCTCCACCAGGTGATCCGGCACCTTCTCCAGCTTGGAGTACATGGTGAGGGGATCCTCGGTCAGGCCGACGTAGTTGTTTTTGGACTTGGACATTTTCTGATAGCCATCCAAGCCCTCCAAAAGCGGCAC
>NZ_JANSIY010000200.1:0-1580 GCF_047462295.1 Synechococcus sp. H60.3
TTGGCTCAAGAGCCAATCAGTGTCGCGATGAAAGCCGTTCGTGCTGCAATTGAGGCGAACAAGTTAAATCTCTGGAGAGTTTCTCGCCGTGGGTCGCACGGTGGCAGCACGCTGAGACCTCTGTACAAACAAGTCTGTGAAGCGTGAAGCCCGTACTCTATTTGATGAGTTGTGTTTACTCAACGAAGATGAGTGTCGGGAGTCGTTTATCCTGGGCAGATTCTCCCCATCGGGAGCCGATTCTAGTAGTTATTTTTGCCCAGCAATTTCTACCTTAGGCTCATCAAAAGGCCGGAGAGAGGAACTTCCTGGGGAGGCAACAGACGCACCTCTACTTTCGCCACTCCCTGCTCGTAAATGCCTAGCTCACGAGCGGCAGCCGTCGAAATGTCCAGATCTCGACCGCGAACAAAGGGGCCCCGATCCAGAACATCCACCACCACTCTGCGCCTGGGATCCTCGGGATTGGTCAACAACAAGCGCGTGCCAATGGGCAAAGTGCGATGGGCGGCAACAAAGTCCTGCTCAGGTCGAAAGACGCTGCCATCCTTGAGTCGATTCCAGCTCTGGCCAGGAGGCAATTGGCCATAGTGGCTCACCACCATGTGTTCCCCTTCCCCTGGAACAGGCGGCAACAATGCAATCAAAGCACCGGTCAACCAATCGATCATCCGTTTTTCCTCGTCAAAGTCTCCCAAAAACGTGTCCGGGAATACACTGACGAGCCCCACCGATCCCGGGTTCCCCAGAGGGATCCTTCGGCTGAAGTCAGTAGGCTTGGGTGGGGGCAATGCTCCTAGAATCCGGCCCGGCTCCGTGGGGCGAGGGGATCCCGGAGAAATGCAAACCACTGTATCAATTTCTACATAGTTCTCTACATTCTGCAGGCTTCGTTAGGGGCTGAGCTAGAGTGTTTCCAGCAGACTCCTGGGGTGGGCTGCCTTTTCAGCTAGAAACCGCAGGAGCCCCGCCCTGTACCCCCGTATACGGGGGGAGGGGGGCCGGTCAGGGGCGGGAGGAATGCGGACGACGGATAACTGTGACATGGCCCAAGTCCTGACTATCTCCTGCAAGCTCAAGGTGTCTGTGTCGCAAGCCGCCAAGCTGGAGGCGACACTTGATGCTTTTGCGCGAGCCTTGCTCGCGCCAGCGGGCCGGAGGCCTTACTGGGTCAACCAAAGCACGCCAGAGAAGATAGTCAACGCCGTCAAGCTCCAATCGCTCTGCTACCGCGAAATTCGTACCCGCTTTGGACTATCCAGCAACCTGGCACAACAGGTGTGCAGAAGAAGGTTGGCCGCTGCACGTAAGATTGCCCAACAGAAAAACCGTTCAGTTAAAGCGTTCAAGGGCGGATTTGTTACCTACGATGCCCGCATCTTCTCTTTCCGGGAAAAAGACTGGACGGTGTCGCTGACCACCGTTGAGGGGCGGGAACGCTTTGAATTGGCAATGGGCAACTACCAGCGGGGCGTGTTGGCAGGCACCAATCCCAAATCGGCCACGCTCATCAAACGCCAAGACGGTTCTTACTACATCCAGATTTGCGTGGAGCACGACCCACCGGAGCCACAAGACAC
>NZ_JANSIY010000201.1:0-1576 GCF_047462295.1 Synechococcus sp. H60.3
GGTTTCAGGATCATTCGTAAGGTTGATAAATTTGGCTTATTTAATGATTGCAGTGACATGTCTTTTTTAGGCGAGCCCATTAGCCTAAATGTAATTGCGATCAAGTAGAGTAGCCTAGCAAGTTAACCGAGCTTAGGCTTTCTGCAGGTGTGTTTCTCTATGAGCTCAGCAATTATTATCACTGGTGCTGATTCTCATTTTTTTGACCTGGTTAAAGGAACGATTCTTTCTATTCGATATAAGCCGCAAGGTCAATTAATCGATATAGGCTTCTTTAACCTAGGCTGCTCACTTGAAGAAATAAACTGGGTTTTGGAAAACGTAAACTATGTTGTTGAGCCGGACTGGGAATACACGTTTCCTGGTATTGAGAATGCACCCTTATACTTGCGAGGGCTTCTGGCTCGACCGCACCTTCCTAAGTACTTTCCAGGCTATGAAGTTTATATCTGGCTTGATGCAGATGCCTGGGTTCAAGAATGGTTTGGAATTGACTTACTCATTCAGGGAAGTAAAAAAAGAGGCCTGGCCATCGTACCAGAGATTGATCGAGGAAACAGACTACTTTATGGATCAAAAGAACACTTAATCGAACTATCCAAAGCCTATAGGCATTACTTTCCTAACCTAAATGTTGATGATCTGCACACTTATCCTCTTCTCAACGCAGGTGTTTTCGCACTACTTTATAGTGCTCCGCATTGGAACTTCTGGGATCTTCGCCTTGCTCAAGCCTTAGCCAAAAGACCTTCGGTTCTAACTGACCAGCTTGCCTTAAACGTTGCCGTCTACCTAGACGGTTTATTGGAGGAAACAGAACTTCTGCCAGCTTACTGCAATTGGACCTGCCACTATGGCTTACCGAGGTGGGATCCAAAGCGCAGTTTATTTGTTGAGCCTTACCTACCCTACACCCCTATTTCCATCTTACACCTAACTAGCAGCAGCAAAAAACAGGCTAGTCATACACTACTCACCACGGAAGACGAGAGAATTGACCTAAGCCTTAGGTTTCAACAGAGTAAAGCTTGTTTGAGGTGCAACTCTGGGCAAACTAGCCCTCTTGAAGAACATCTGGATACTGCTACTGCAGAAATTTACCTTAGCCAACTTAACCTGGTTCTCTTCCCAAACTGGGATCCCAGTTTCCAGGAAGCAACTATTTCCAGTCTGGAGCTCTTACTGGAGTTTATTCTGCTTAGCCCAAGCCCTCAGGATTATGCCCTGATTGTATCCGCAGAGCCAGACTATGGAATGGCAGACTCAGTCCTGGCAACAGCAGCAACTAACGTTGCCCTCAAACTAATCGAGTCAGGTTATGAGTTAAAGGGAGAGCCGTCTATTTCTCTGGTCAAAGCTCTCAATTCGGAGCAGTGGAAACGGCTGCTGGCCCAGGTCAACTATCACTATCCTCTTGCTCATGAGCAGATCCCAGCAGGGATCCAGCCTGTCTTGGATGGACTACCTCGCTTTGAGCTGCCGTCGAGATAGGGATCAAGCTAACCCGAAGAACGCAGGGACTCCATCAACTGCTGGGGCGTCATCTGCTCGTAGGGCTCGAAGGGCTGGTGGATCC
>NZ_JANSIY010000202.1:0-1520 GCF_047462295.1 Synechococcus sp. H60.3
CCGCGTTTGGGGCGGGGGGGGGGGGGGGGGGGCGGTGTGGGGAGAGGGGCTGGGGGTGAGGGGGAGGCTAAGCAGCGCTCTCCAGGCTCACCTGAAACACCTCGCTAAAGGCCTTCTCGACCTTGTAGCCGGAGTCAATGGTTTCCAGAGGATCCTTGCGCAGGCGGTGGCGCAAACACAAGCTGATGACCCGGCGAATATCGGCAACAGTCACTTCAGTACGCCCTTCCAGAGCTGCCAGCGCTTTGGCCGCGCGGTTGGTAACGATATCTCCCCGCAGCCCGTCTATTTCCAAAGCTGCACACACCCCAGAGATCTTCAGGCGCAAGTCGGGATCCACCCCCACAGCGGGCAACAGGTGTTGTGCTTTTTCAATCCGTTCCCGCAGGCGTTGCTGGGCCTCGGCGTATTTGGCCAAGAAGGCCTGCGGATCGGCGTCGAACTGGCTACGCTCTTCGACGATCTGTACCCGCAGGGCCGGATCCCGCACCGTTTCGATGCGCACGAACATGCCGAAGCGATCCAAGAGTTGGGGCCGCAATTCTCCCTCTTCGGGGTTGCCGGATCCCACCAGGACAAAGCGGGCCGGGTGGCGAATGGAAATGCCTTCCCGCTCGACTGTGTTCCAGCCGGAGGCTGCCGCATCCAGCAAGACATCCACCAAGTGGTCGTCCAGAAGGTTCACCTCATCCACGTAGAGGATGCCGCGGTTGGCTTTGGCCAACAGCCCCGGCTCAAAGGCCTTCACCCCCTGGGAGAGAGCGCGCTCGATGTCGAGAGTGCCGCAGACCCGGTCTTCCGTGGCCCCCAAGGGCAGATCCACCATCGGCACCTGGATCCAGGTGGTTTCTAGGGTTTCTCCCGCCTGCAGTCGCTCCCACACCTGATCGCTCATGAGGTCTCGCTGCCGCGGGTGGCTGTTGAAGGGATCCCCTTTGACGACCTCGATCTGGGGCAGGAGATCGGCTAAGGCGCGGATGGTGGTGGATTTGCCCGTGCCCCGATCCCCCATGATCAGCACGCCGCCGATGCGGGGATCGATGACGTTGAGGAGCAGAGCCAACTTCATCTCCTCTTGGCCGACGATGGCGGTAAACGGGAAAACCGGGCGACGTTCCAAGTTCATAGAGGCAACAACGAGCATCTACCCCATTATCCCAAAGGCTCTTCCCTTTCGGGCTGTTTGATGCTCCAACAGGAACCTCAAGGCCGCTTTTGGGTCAACTAAAGAAGCAAGCTCTGGGATCCCTGGCTTTGCGTGGGGAAGACCAGGTAGCATCAGAGCCTACACGGTTGGCTGGGAGTGGGTTGAATCTGGGTAACAGCGAAAGCTACACCAAAAGAAAGGGGCTCCCAAAAGCGCCGGCAACCCCAGAGAGAGTTCGTTATTGGGTGGGGAGATAGCAGCAGTGTCACGTCAAGCAAGTCGGAGACGGTGGACGGCATTCTCGATGCCAAACGTGGCCCAAAAAGGGCTGGTGGGCCTGATCTGGGTCTGCACCTCGATCCCGGTATTGACC
>NZ_JANSIY010000203.1:0-1390 GCF_047462295.1 Synechococcus sp. H60.3
TTTTTAGTTGTTCATCTCCCGTTCCAGCTTGGCCATCGCGATCTGGCTTTCCAAGCGGGAAATGCCCTCGCGGATAGCTGTCGCCTGGGCCTCAACCTCGTCCAGGGAGCGACGAACCGCCTCTGCGGCACTCATGTGTTGGTTCCGCTGCACCAAAGCCTGGCGCGCCAGTTCGTCCTGGTCATGTTGGCTGGCCTTCTCGGCTCTGACAAACCAATCCTCAGCCTTTTGCAGCAGTTGATCGTACTGCCGTTCCAGTTGTTTGCAGCTGGCCAGCGTTGTGGCCAGGCTGCGCCGCAGTTGTTTCAGATCCCGCTCCATCTGGCGGATGCTCGCGTTTTTCTGGCGAGGCTTTTTCCACAATACTTTGCTCAGGCCCACCATCACCACTGCTGTGGCAATGCCCACGCCCGCTGCCGCTGCCGGGTTTTCCCGCAGGAAGGAGCCGTCCAAAACGTTGGATCCCGCAAAGGCCGAGGTTTGCGCGGCTGTCTCCCGAAACTCCCAGGGCATCACCGGATTGCGTTGCTGCCAAAAACCTCGGCGCGCCGCCTGGGCCAATTCTTGAGCTTCCAGGTAGCGCTCCCGGTTGGCCCCGTACAAAAAGCGCTCGTAAACCGCCGCCTGCCCCTGGCGCAACATCTCCAAATTCACCAAGCCCTCAGAGTTGTACACCTGGGCAATGTGCAGCCCTTCCGGCGTGACGTAGAGGGTATCCACCTGCACCAGGGATCCCGGCGGCAGCAGGCTTTGCAAAGCCTCTTGTGAGAGCCGCCCCCAGCGTCCCTGCGTCAGCTCCGGCGCATCCACATAGGCAAGGCGAAAACGGGTGGGCCTGCCGTTCAAGTCTGCCCAAAAGGTGTCCCCATCCACCACCGACCGTACTCGCGCTGTCGCGGAAGATTGGGCCGCTGCAGGGAGGACAAACCAAGTGCCCGAAAGGACAGCCGCCGTCATCAGGAGAGAAGTTCTTGAGGCCATGGGGATCACTCCTAATTGTGCAGAACAACAAAAGTTAAGAAATAATAAGAAATGGGGAGGCTGCGGGAACCCGCCAAAAGCCTGAGGCGTCTTCGCAGACTGGCAGAAGCAAATGGGCTGCTGCTTCCTCGGAAAGAGGCGCCAGAGCCAATAACTCACCCGCGTCAGAGAAAGCAACTTCTCCGACGCGGAGCTTGCCCTTCTGCAAAAGTCGGCTCCCAGGATGAGAATTTGGGTTAGAGTCTAGCTCACCTCTTGGGGCAACGTCACAACCCTAGATGGCAATCTTTGTCCAGTTAGCTTAAAGAGTTTCCCTGACTGGTTCCCGCCGCGGGTGGCACGGTGGCAGCACGCTGAGACCTCTGTACCAACAAGTCTGGGAAGCGTGAAGCCCGTACGCTATCGGTTC
>NZ_JANSIY010000204.1:0-1386 GCF_047462295.1 Synechococcus sp. H60.3
TGCTTGGCCAAACAACTAAGGCAGGTAGCCGCCTGTTTTTCCCAGCAGGCGGTGCAGCTCAAGGGGTATACCCACCCGCACCAGGTGTACTACTGCGATGTCCGCTCTCTGCAAGCAGTTCTCGAACTGTGACGTACTCCCGCACTCATGCTGACGCCTAGAGCGCGGGCTTCTAGCGCTCCGCGCCGCTGACGCGAAAAGAACGGGACGCCTCACCGCTCTGGATTTGATAACTCGCGCTGAGTTGTGGTCTCCACCAATACTCAACCCGCAATGCGGACAATCTTGCCACCGCTCATGCAGCTCTTTGGCAACCTCACGACCACACCCCGAACACTCCTGGCTACTACCGCGGGGATCCACTGCAATGGTTAACAGCCCGGCTCTCTCGGTCTTGGCTGCCAGAATTTGCAGGAACTGCCCCCAACCGGCGTCATGGACAGACTTGGCCAACCTTGTCCTTGCCAAACCTTTGATGTTCAACGCCTCATGGGCTACGTGCTTCCCTTTTCTCAAGAGCTTATGAGCGGTTTTGTGGTGGAAATCTCGGCGCTGATTGGCTACTTTACTGGTGCGCCTTGGCTAGTCGTTTCACTGCTTTTTTGTAACGACTTGACCCTTTCTTTTTCCTGGATACGGCCCTTTGCAATCGCTTCAGCTTCTTCTCCGTCCGGCGATAGTACTGGGGCACCTCAACCGATTCCCCTTCATCAGCCACCCAAAAAGCATTGAGCCCCAGGTCTATCCCAATTGTGTTTTCCCACGTTGGGGGGTCAGGGTTCAATTCAGGAACAGACGAATCCTGCAAGCTCAAGGTCACGTACCACCCATCAACCTTGCGGGTGACGGTTGCCGTTTTGATCACCAGCCCCAAGGACTCCGTCCCGCTAGCGCGAACGGGAAACAGAGCCTTAGTATTGACCAAGTATTGACCAAGTCTCGTTTTTGGGAGTAGTAGGTGGGCTGATCTTTCAACTTAGGCAGGTGACAAACCACTAAAGAGCAAGCATGGATATCACAGCGATTTTGCTCCCACCAGTTGAACCGTTCCGCCAAGCGATAGTTGTACTGCCTACACAGCAGCTCCAGCCAGCCGTCCATCCAGGTAACTTGCCTGGAAGTAGGGCGCAAGCGGTACTGGTAAGCAATTCTCATGATGAGAGTATTGTACCTGTTTATAACTGGAATGTTGCCGCCTCTCCCAAGCGACCCTGACCGGCCCCCCAGTCCCCCCGTATACGGGGGGATATAGGGAGGTACAGGGCGGGGCTTCAAGGACTACGTCCCGCTAGCGCGAGCGGCGGATTAGCTAAAACGTGCGCAGAAGTTTGGGATCCACCTCGCCCACATAGGTGTTGAGACCAATGGCCGTGGCAACTAGAGCCC
>NZ_JANSIY010000205.1:0-1254 GCF_047462295.1 Synechococcus sp. H60.3
AGCCGCAGCAGAGGAACCAGCGCCACCGGCAAACCCACAATGCGGGTGGCACTCATCACCAAACCGTGGATCCCGGCCAGGAGTCCTGACCTCATTGAATTCAAGTGGGCCGACCAGTAGAAAAAACCCAACAGGCTGGCCATAAAGAGGGATTCGCTGTAGCCCACGACAAGGTAAAAGCTGCTGGGATAGACCAAGATCATCAAACTTGCCAAAGCTTGCCAAAGCAAGGGGATCTGCCAGCGGCGGTAAAATAGGAAAAGGTAAATCCACATCAGCCAGCAAAAGAGCTGGGCAGTGAGATAAAGCCCCAGCTCCGGATCAACTCCTAATAGGCGGCTCATTATGGTCACTGCCAGCGGATAGCCGGGAAAGAAAGCTGCATTGCTCTGCTCGTAGGCAATCTTGTCAAAGCCCACAAACTGATACCCCCGCTCCACAATGCTCAGGTACCAATAGCTATCGCGCTGGCTCAGGGCTGTAAAAGCAGAAGCATAGCTGCCGCGTTTTGTCCAGAGGTATATCGTTAACACTTGTAGGATAGTCAGCGCTAAGCCCAGCAAAAAAATCCGAGTAGAAAAGCCAACTAAACATTTGCGAATCTGCTGCAGCAGAGGGCCAGGGCGCAAACTCATCAGCTTCACCACCAAGGTTCGATCAAGCGACCCAAAGATGCTGGACGTAGCGCCAGGTGAGGATTTGGTTTAGGGCAAAGAAGACTAAAGCCAAGATCCAGTAGCCCAGCCTCAGGACACTGCCAAGATAGAAACGCACCTGTTGGGGGATGAAGCTGAAATCGGTGTATCTGATCCCATGCAACCAGGCCAGCACCTGCAGGGTGTGAACCGGCAGGCAGTAGCGGATCATACTTCTCTGGGCCACGGCACTCATGCCGGCCACGGAAATGGAGAACATAATCCAGGCAGCCAAATGGAGCCCCAGCCGCTCCTGCCAGCGCCGGCTCTTGCCGGCCAGGACACTCCACCCATCCAGCAAACTGGTAACAACTAGGGATCCCAGGGTGAGGGGAACAAACAGTTGACTGAGGGAAATGGCCCATATCCCATCCCCCAAAGCCTCGGAAAAGGAAAACAAAGACTGCCAGTACCCAAGAGAAAAGAGGGGGGCATAAGTACGAGGTTGAATAATAGCCAGGTAATCGAAAGAACTGGGGCCAAAGTAGCGCTGCATTTCCATGTAGAGATCCCAGCGGCCAAAGCGGAGCTGACAGTAGAGGAAAAAACTCAGCCCGCC
>NZ_JANSIY010000206.1:0-1203 GCF_047462295.1 Synechococcus sp. H60.3
TAAAGCCTTTCGTGTGCCCGGCAGTGTGGAATTTCCCTCTCCCGATGCAGAGCAAAACACCAACGATCTGCTGCTGGATCTCAGTTGGCTGTGGACTCAGGCAACAGGATCCCTGCAGGCAAGAGTCTTTTTTGACGATCTCAACTACCGTTTCAGTGCTCCGCAAAGCCAGGGATCCCGCGACGTCATCCTGCGCAATGGCTGGGGATCCCAGCTGCAGTATGCTTGGCAAGCCGGCGAAAACCTAGAGGGAGCTTTGGGGGTAGATTATCGCTCCATCTCAGCTCGCAATACAACTTTTTCCTTTGCCAACGGTTCTGCCAATATCAACTACGACGATACGGTTAACCAGGGCGCCCTGTTTGCCCGCCTGGATTACAGCCCGGATCCCAACTTCCACCTTGATCTGGGCATGCGCCAGGACTTCAGCAGTTTGGCCAATAGCTCGGCCACCTCGCCGGCTGTGGGGATCCGCTGGACAGTGGCGGAAGGCACCACCTTGAGAGCCAACTACGCCAGCAGCTTTCGCACCCCCTTGATCTCGGAATTATTCTTTCGGCTGCGAGGCTTTTTTGAAGTGGATGGCAACCCCAATCTCCGCCCAGAGCGAGGGGAGAGCTTTGACGTTGGCTTGGATCAGAGCCTGGGAGATTTTGGCCTGCTGCGGCTAACGTTTGCCCACAACCGCATCCGCGATGGCATCACCTTTGTCAGCCTGGGGCCGCGCCAGGGAACCTATGAGAATATTGGGCTGGTCGAATACACCGGCCTGGAAGCGGCTTTGGATTTGCGTTTGGGGGAAAACTGGACGCTTTTTGCCAACTACACCCTCAATGATCCCATCATCCGCGCTGCACTTAACCCGGCCACAGTTGGCAAACAGCTAGCCTTTGTGGGAGCCGATAGCTTCAACCTAGGCCTAACCTATCGCTATGAGCAGGGCGGGTACGGCTCGATCTTGGTCCATCACATTGGGAGCTTTTTTACCAACAACTCCAATACGGAATCCCTGCCAGGCTATACCACCGTGGCTTTGCGGGGAGGGATCCCGTTGACTGAGGCCCTGAGCCTAGAGTTGGGGATCGACAACCTGCTGGATGAGCAGTATGAAGTTTTCCCCGGCTATCCCGGCGTTGGCCGCACGCTGAGGGTGAGCTTGCGGGGGCAATTTTAGCATCCTCTCGGGCTGTTTTTGGCTAACTA
>NZ_JANSIY010000207.1:0-1195 GCF_047462295.1 Synechococcus sp. H60.3
GGTGTGGAGAGCCTGGGAGGTGTCTCAATCTGGTTTGAAATGGCTACGCAGCCGCAACTCCGAAGCTGGGAGAAGGCTTCAATCTGAGATGTGGTGAGGTGTTGAGTTGAACAGGCGTCCAGAACCGACCAGCCTACTGACTGGGAGCTTCTTGGGCAGGAGCCGTGCCCAAGGGAACGTCCTTGTTGTAGATGTAGGCAATTAGATCGAAAGCGGCGTCTAGCTCCCCTGTATCTTGCACAGGATTTAGGCTGATGTTGCTCACCCGAAACAAGGTGCGTAGACGCTCTACATCCCTCATGAGATTAATGATGTCCGTATAGGGGCCCCGCACCGCGACGCGACTGGTCTGCACCTGGATAGCCGGAGCAATGATCGCGGGCACTTCGGGGTTATTCGAAGAAGCAGGGGTGAGGGGGGAGGGGGTAAAACTGCGCAACTCGCTGTTGGGCTGTCCCCGCACCAGTCGGTTGAGATCGATCAGTTGCGTGTCGGCATTCTCAGGGGTGGCCAGCAAGCTGCTGATCTGCTGCTGTTGCACACGAGCCTTCTCGATCTGGTTGGGCAGATCCTGTAGGCTGGCAATCTGGCCCTGTACCTCCTGCAACTGGCTGGTTTTTTGGGCTACCTTTCTTTCCAAGGCTTGCACCTCTCTAATTAGAGGACGGAGTTGGGTGAAGGCCAAAAAGCCCGCTGTACCCAAGCCCAGGATCCCGATCAACAGGCCAATGCGAATGGGGGTCAGCTCGACACCCAGCAGTACCGGCGGCCCCGCCGGAGGTGCCATTAGTTGTTCATCGTGAAAACTGTCCAGCGAGCCGGTCATCAGTTCCCCTCCACTTGACGCAAAATGCGGATCTTTTCCACCAAGCCTATTGCTCCCCGCTGCTCCAGCTCGCGGGTAAACTCTGGGTCGGGATCCCCTATGGTTCGAATAGTAACCGTTAGGCCGTAGGTGACGCTGGGTTCAGTTTCAGGTGTGCCCTCCACTCGAGAGGCACTGTTGAGAACGGCACTGGTTACGAAGTTGGAATCCAGCAGGGTGAGCAAAAAGTCGTTCACCAAGGGAAAATCGAGCGCCCCGCCTTGGATGTTCACGGTATCCCCAGAGGCGCTGATGTTGGTTATCCACACCCCTTGGCCAGGGATCCTGCGCCGCACTTCTTCCAAAATGGCTGACCAGGGCTGGACGGAT
>NZ_JANSIY010000208.1:0-1117 GCF_047462295.1 Synechococcus sp. H60.3
TACGAGCGCGTGCAGGCGGTGAACCCGCTGAGCGTTGCGGAGCGTGCGCGGCTGGACGCCCTGCGCCGTCAGGCGCGCGCGGTGGTGCGCCCTGCGCCCGCGCGCCCGCTGTGGGCGGAGACGCTGCCCGTCGCGCTGGCGTTTCTGGGCGTCGGGCTGGTGCTGCTCATCGGCTTCGCGCTTGTCTTGCGCTGGAGTGCGCCGCCTGCACCTGCGCCGACCCAACCTGTGGCGTCCACGGCTGAGAGCGTTCCACCGCCCGCCAGCCCGCCGCCCAGCGCAACGGTTCCTGCGCCGACCCCCGAGACGCCCCCGCCCAACCCGCCGCAGGCGGTTGTGCCCCCCGTGATGATTGACCCGTCGCGCCTCGCGCTTGCGCCCGCGCAGTCGAATCCCCCGCGCGGCGAGATTCCGACCCTACCTGCCCCTGAACCCGAAACGAAACCCGCGCCCAAGAGCGAAACGCCCAAGCCCAACGGCGACCGCCCGCGCGACGCCGAAGTGATGCCCGATGTCAAAGTCGAGGAGACCCAGCGCGGCGTGTACGAAATCCGCGTCGAGCGCGCGCCGTCCCAGTCGCCCAGTCGCGGCGCGACCACTTCGCGGGCGACAGATGCACTGACACAGGCGCAGAACCTGCAACGCGCGGGCAACTACCGCGAGGCGATCCAAGCCTACCTGCAGGCGCTGCCCACCGCGCCGAACCCCGCCGAAGTGCATCAGCAAATCGCCACCTGCTACCTGCGCATCGGCGACAAGGCGAACGCGCGCGCCCACTTCCTGCAAGCCATCGCCGAATACGAGCGGCAGATTCAAGCGGGGCGCGAGGTGGAGACCGCGCGTCAGGGCATCGCCGCGTGCCAGAACGGTCTGCTGCTATGCAACGAGTAGCCGCGCTGCTTGGGGTCGCAACTCTGATTCTCGCTGTTGGCTGGGCGCAGCCGACGCTCCTCATCTTCACCGACCCTGCGCCGCCAATTCAGCATAACGACCAGCCCTACGACCCGAATGTTGACCTCAAGCCGCACCTGACGCCCTTTTTGCAGGAGCTGCGCAAGGCGCGTGTGGAGTGGTACAGCCCGACGCACCCGATTGCCCAGCAGTTCGCCCAGCAGCG
>NZ_JANSIY010000209.1:0-1117 GCF_047462295.1 Synechococcus sp. H60.3
GGGTGCGTGGGCTCGGAGATGTTTATAAGCGACTGGGTCAATGGGCCGGGTACCGATGGTGCGATCTTTTGCGATGTAGATAGTGGCTGTGGCGGCGGGGGCACCAGCTTCGACAGCGAAGAAATCTTCCCGCCCAGCGTGGTGCGTGACGAGGCGTCCACCTTGCGCCCGTGCGAAGATGGCCGTACCAGTGGTGTCTGCTATCGGATGTGGTATGTTGGGGTTGATAACCCCCTGGATGCCAATCGGCGGATTGGATACGCGGTATCACCCGACGGCATCACCTGGACGCGAGTGCCCGGGCCGCTGACCGGCGGGGCTGTCTTCGAGGGTTCAGGCGTACCAGGAACCTTCGACAACTTTGGCGTCTCGACACTGCATGTTATCCGATACGGCAGTGGATTTCGGATGTACTATAGCGGATTCGCCGTTCCCGGTGTCATCGATGGTTTGGGAATGGCCGAGTCTATTGATGGTATCAACTGGACACGTGTACCCGGCCCACTTGCTGGAGGAGCGATGATCCGGGCATCGGGGCAAGCCGGTCAATTCGACGCCAGTTATGTGGTCGCACCGGTTGTGCTGGTAGACAACGCCTCGCCGATAGCGCCGTGTGAAGGTGGCCGCACCAGCGGGGTCTGCCACCGAATGTGGTTTGAAGGCGTCTCCACCAGCCCCAGCTACACCTTCCGCATCGGCTATGCCGTCTCTCCTGATGGTATTACCTGGACCCGTCTACCTCTGTACAGCGACGGCTCGGTCGTCCAACCCGGCCCCTTTGGCGATTTTGATAACAACAACGTTGGTGTGCCGATGGTCATCAAAGACGGTGCCATCTACCGGATGTGGTTTGAAGCCAACGGCTACACTGCCGGCTACACCACCGGCTACCTCGTCTCGACGGATGGCCGGACCTGGCTTCGTGCCACCCCCAACACTCCGGTCTGGACGGGAGCAATGGATACCATCAACCTCGGTACACCTGACGAGGTCTGGGCCGTGCGTGCCCTGAAAGAGGGTGCGTCCTACCGGCTCTACTACACGACCAGCACCCGGCCCAATGCCCGCCGGTTTGCCCTGGCAACGATGACCCCGGGCACCCCCGTGAGCGTGAGTG
>NZ_JANSIY010000210.1:0-1117 GCF_047462295.1 Synechococcus sp. H60.3
ATGTGGATAAGAGCCAGGGTCGGAGGGGTTAATCGGCACGGCGGTCATCTTGACCAGCACTTGCCCGCGCTGGGGGCGCGGCACGGGGCGCGTCTCGACGCGCATCGAGTCGGGCGCGCCGTCGTAGGCGTGCAGCACCGCCGCCTGCATCGCGTCGGGGATTGGCTCAATCGCTCTCATTCGGGGAGGATGTCCAGCGTGCCCTTCTGCTCGTTGTAGTACGCCTCCAGAATGCGTAGGGCGACATCTTCAGGCTGGAGGGCTTTGGGCGGCATGCGGAACGGCACGCGCTCCCAGAAGCGGGTGGCGACTGCGCCAGGGCGCACGACGGTGATTTTCCAGCGCGGCTGCTCTTTGGCAAGCACCTGCGCGAAGGTCTCCAGCCCCGCCTTCGCCGTCGCATACGCGCTCAAGCCAGGCAGCGCCAGTTTCTCGCTCATCGCGCCGATGTAGAACAGGTGCGGTTCGGGGCTGAACAGCGGGCTGAAGACACGGGTCGCCACATACGCGCCCGTGAGGTTCGCATCCAGGATGCGCCGCCACGCCTCCAGCGGCATCTCGGCGACTTTTTGCGCCGTGATGTCGCCGACGGCGTACACCAGCGCGTCCACTTGGCGGTCGCCCAGCGACTGCAGGTGCGCTTGCAGTGCCTGCGCCGCCGCCTGCATCGCCGACTCATCAGCGACATCGCTTACCATGTGCGCCCACTGAACGCCCTGCGCGAACCGCTCCGCATGGCGTCCAATCGCCCACACTTCCCATTCGTCTTCCATAAACGCCTTCGCAACGGACTGACCGATAGTGCTGTCTGCGCCAACTAAGAGTAGGTGTCCCATAGTGGGTAGATTGTACCTGTTGGGCGTTGGGTACAATACGCCATCCTATGGCGCGGTACCGATGGCGCGTGCGTGCAACGGATGAGGCGAAAGCGACGCAGCTGGCGAGCGAGCTGAACATTAGCCCCGTGCTGGCGCGGGTGCTGGTCGCGCGGGGCTACACCGACCGCGAAGCCGCCTATCGGTTCCTTAACCCCGCGCTGGACGACCTCAGCGACCCGAAGCGGCTGCCCGACATCGAGCCTGCCGTGCGCCGACTCGCGCGGGCAGTCGAGCGCAAG
>NZ_JANSIY010000211.1:0-1112 GCF_047462295.1 Synechococcus sp. H60.3
AACACTGCCATCCAGCAGTGGTCTTTCCAGGTGCGGGCCGCCCAGCCCACACCCACTCCGACCCCGACACCCACACCCACACCTTCGACTGTCCAGTTCTTCGTAGATCCAGTGGGTGGAAGCGATGCGGATCCCGGTACGGCCACTCAGCCATTTCAAACAGTGGGGTATGCGCTAACTACGGCCATTGTCAGCTCTGCCGCCAACACCATTGGCTCAGGCACCGACGGAGGGACAGATGTTACAGTTACGGTTGTCAGTCCTGCAACTGAGACCGTTTCTAGCAACATCAATACCCCTTCCCTGACTAGAGGATCTGTGACAGTGGTCGGCCCTAGCGGCTTTAACCTCAATTTGAGCGGCAAGCTTCTAACTCTCAACAAGGGCTATCGTCTCAAAGGCTTCAAGATTACCAGCGGGGATCCGAGTGGCTCAGTTAATAAAGCTCCAGCCATCACGCTTGCCGGTGTGGGCACATCTCTAAACACTATGCAGATTGACTGTGAGGGCCTCGGCACTGCCGGCACACCCTTCACAGCTTTGGGTGACAGGTGTATTGAAGTAACTGCTGCAACGCTGGGCGGTACCATCTTGCTGAAAGGGCTGGAGGTTAAGATCAAAGGCGACAAAAGCTTCACTGCCGCCATCGTGCATGCAGGTAACAACACAACTCTGGAGGTAGTCAGCAGTACCATCGAATCTACCGGCAGTAGTGGCCAGGGGGTTGTGGGCGTTTTAGGTCGAGCTTCAGCAGGGCCAGTGATCGTTCAATCGAGCACGGTGGATCTCGACACAATTACAACTGGAGACAATACCAACCCAAGCATAGCCGTTTGGCTACAGAAGGGTGGCTCCAAAGTTTTGGGTCCAAGCTCTAAGATTAAGTTAAACGGTACCTCAAGCCCGACGACTGAGGAGGGGGCAATTGGGGTTAAAGTTAGCCACAGCAGCGATAATGTGGTCGTAGATGGCACCGCCTTTAGCACTTTAACTGATAACGTTGGTGTTGGCATTAAAAACGCAGCCACAGGAACGGGAACCCTAACCTTAGGCACCAACACTTTCCCTACCAGCCCCCCCTTACTGAAGAAAAATACCGATCCTTAGAAGTA
>NZ_JANSIY010000212.1:0-1105 GCF_047462295.1 Synechococcus sp. H60.3
CCACCGGTAGGTTTGTGCCAGTTTCGGCTGGCTTGGCCACCGCCGGCTGGGGATCCCGGCGGGGAGCCGGGGGGGCGCTGGGCAGCGTCAAGCCACCGGCAACAATGGGTGGTGGGGCGCTGCTGGGCAGGGCAGCAACCGTGGTTTGGCCCGCTAGATCCAGCTCCCCTTTGGTTTTGCCCGCCAGTTGGTTGCCGTTGGCGTTGAGGCGCAGGCCGCGGGTGGCGTTGTGGATGTCGTACTGGCCGTTGCCCTCAAAAATGTTGTTGCCAGGATCCGAGGCCGTGCCCAGATCGGGCTGGGCGTTGGTGATAGCTGTCAGGCCAGTCTCTAGGTTGCGGGCAATGAGATTGTTGCGCAAGATGGGCCGGGCGCTGCCGCCAACCACAATGCCGGTGCGGTTTTGCAGGATGCGGTTATTGCGCACCATCGGCGCCGAGCGCTGGTCGATGGTGAGGCCAAAGCCGGTCTCTTGGAAGAGGTTGTTGACAATGGTGGGCTGGGAGGTACCCAAGACAGAGATGCCGTTGGCCCCATTCTTGTAAAAGCGGTTGCCCTCTATCCAGGGGTTGGAGGCGCCGGCAATGAGAATGCCGTCGTGGATGCTGCCCACAAAGCTGTTGTTGAGAATGCGGGGGGAAGCCGATTCTATCCAGAGGGCATAGCCGCGCCGCCCCTGGTTGCGCAGGGTAACCCCGCGCACCTCTGAGCCGCTCTCGGCCACCAGGGCAACATTTTGCCGGGCCAAGGTCGGGCTCATGTAGGTGCCGCCGCCATCGATGAGGTAGCCCTCCCCTAGGGTGGACTCGTCCCCGCGCAAGATAAGGCCAGCTTTGAGGCGGATGGGGAAGACTTCGCCGCTTTCTGCGCTGTAGATCCCTGGCAGCAGCTGGATGATGCTGCCTGCTGGTGCTCGTCCAATGGCATGGGTGATGGTCTTGAAGGGGTTGTTGCGGGATCCATCCCCTTGGGTATCGCTGCCATTGGCGGCATCGACAAAAATGACAGGCCGGTCATCCGGCAGCGGCGGCGCCTGGGGCAGGGCCTGCTTCTCCAAAAGGCCGGTGTCCAGGGAAGTTTGCGCCCAACTGGGATCCCTTCCTGC
>NZ_JANSIY010000213.1:0-1064 GCF_047462295.1 Synechococcus sp. H60.3
TCGGGGGGGCAGACCCAATTGGCGGCGATCGCGCCCTACCTGGCCAATGCCGGCTTGGCAGGGATCCTTGCCTTGGTGCTCTCCATTGCGGGTATTGGCTTTAAGTTGGCGGCGGTGCCCTTCCACCAGTGGACGCCCGACGTCTATGAGGGATCCCCGACGCCGGTGGTGGCCTTTTTGTCGGTGGGATCCAAAGCGGCAGGTTTTGCCTTAGCCATTCGCTTTCTGGCCACTGCGTTCCCGGCCATGACGGAAGAGTGGCGGGCGGTGCTCTCGGTGCTGGCCATTTTGACCATGGTGCTGGGGAACGTGGTGGCCATCGCCCAAACCCGCCTCAAGCGCCTGCTGGCCTATTCTTCCATTGGGCAGGCGGGTTTTGTCTTGATTGGGTTGGTGGCGGGCACCGAAGCGGGCTATGCCAGCTTGATTTTTTACCTGATGGTCTATTTGGCCATGAACCTGGGAGCCTTTCTCTGCGTCACCCTGTTCAGCCTCAAGACCGGCACCGACGAAATCAACGAGTACAGCGGCCTCTATCAGAAGGATCCCTTCCTCACCCTTTGCCTGAGCATTTGTCTGCTCTCTCTGGGCGGGTTGCCGCCGCTGGCGGGCTTTTTCGGCAAGCTCTATCTTTTCTGGGCTGGCTGGCAGGCAGGGGCTTACACGCTGGTGCTGGTGGGCTTGGTGACCAGCGTCATCTCCATCTACTACTACGTGCGGGTGGTGAAAACCATGGTGGTGAAAGAGCCGCAGGAGATGTCGCTTTCGGTGCAAAACTACCCTGAGACCAACTGGCAGGCCGAAGGCATGCCGGCTTTGCGGGTGGGCATGGTGCTGACGCTGGTGGCCACCATCTTGGCTGGCATTCTCTCCAATCCGCTCTTTACTCTCTCCACCCAGGCGGTGGAGCAAAGCCCGTTTTTGGGGTTCCCGACAGCCCAGGCTTTTGCTCCAGAGGCGACCAGCCCTTCTCTGACAGTTGCGGGACGAGTCCTAGACCTTTCTTGAGCACTCTGCAAGGCAGGGATCCCTCACCCCCAACCCCTCTCCCTTCGGGAGAGGGG
>NZ_JANSIY010000214.1:0-1053 GCF_047462295.1 Synechococcus sp. H60.3
GGGTTAAGAGTTGAGGCAACCATTAGAAATTGCTGGAAAACTCCATAGGCTCACTGGCTGGCTAAGCGCCCACAGGTGCGGGAACCTGGATCTCAGTGGTCATTTTTGGGGGATGGGTGAGGGTGTTGTGGATGATGCAAGCATCGACAGCTTTTTCTAGGCCCTTTTGCTGCCTTTCGTCGAGGGGGATCCCCGTCTGAACGCGAATGCAAATGTTGTCTAAGCGGCTGGGGTGCTCAACTTTATCTGCAGTAACAACCACTTCCAGCCCCCGAGGATCCAACTGCCGCGCTTCCAGATACTTGACGGCATAAAAGCCAACACAGGCACCCAAAGAGGCCAAAAACCACTCCGGCGGCGTCATTCCCTGATCTTGGCCGTGGTTGTCCAAGGGCTGATCGCTGAGGATGCGATGGCCGCGGCTTTCGGCTTGAAATTGAACGCCATTTTGGTAGGTTACGCGCACTTCCACTGGGGATCCCTCCTCTATTTTTCCATCTGCCAGAGTTGGCCAGCTCCTAGCCTATAAGTTCAACCTAGCGCTACTTTAGGGGCAGCCTAAGAATTTTAGAGATGACTTTGGGATCAAGCTGATGCAAATGGGGATTGGCTCTCTTGTTGTTACTGTTGCTACGGCAATAAACTAAGTCTTAGCAGCCATTAAACCGCCACCAATCCCCGCTCGCGAAAGATCTGCAAAGCGTGGTTGATCTGTTCCGGCGTGGGCGGCTGGACATCGCTGAGGGTGTAGGGCAGTCCCAACTGCTGCCATTTGTATTCCCCCATCTTGTGAAAGGGCAAAACCTCCACCCGCTCCACGTTGGATAGAGTGGCCACAAACTCAGCCAAGCCCTTGATGTTTTCCTCAGGATCTGTTAGTCCAGGAACGAGAACAAAACGAATCCAGGTGGGCTTGTGAATCTGATCCAAATAGCGAGCCAGATCGAGAGTGGGCTGCAGCGAAACGCCGGTAACTTTGCGATAGAGCTCCGGCAGATAGGACTTGATATCGAGCAACACCAAATCCGTATGGGCCAAAACCGGCTTGGCCAC
>NZ_JANSIY010000215.1:0-1019 GCF_047462295.1 Synechococcus sp. H60.3
GACTTGCAGCACCAACTGCGGCGGTACCCCCTGAGTTTGGCTGGCAATATGCTCAAAGGCAAAAGCCAGCAGCGCATCTCCCGCCAAGATGGCAATGTCTTCGCCGAACACCTTATGGTTGGTGGGTTTGCCGCGGCGAAAATCGTCGTTGTCCATGGCCGGCAGGTCGTCGTGGATCAGCGACATGGTGTGGATCATCTCTAGGGCGCAGGCAGTGGGCAGGGCCTGCTCCACGGAGCCGCCGGCCAACTCACAGGCCGCCAGACAGAGGATCGGCCTCAGGCGTTTTCCCCCCGCCAGCAGGCTGTAGCGCATCGCCTCGTAAATGCGCTCCGGATAGGCGGGAACCAGAGCTGCAGAAAGCGCCTCTTCCACCTGTTGCTGACGCTGGCTCAGATAGACTTTCAGGTCAAAGGTTTGGGCAACCAAGCGGGGTTTCCTCTCAACTCGGCAATGGGGGGATCCCTGTCGAGTAGTTCTACAACAGGCTTGCAAGCTGACATTATCTCATGTCCACTCTAGGTCGGGATCTGCCTTCCTCAGCCGGTGACAGCAAGTTGCAACCCCTAAGGAAAGTGTCAGGAGGAAGGGCCGCAAGCTTGCGCTAGCCGTCCCCCCAATGTCAGCCAGAAACCGCAGGAGCCCCGCCCTGTACCCCCGTATACGGGGGGAGGGGGGCCGGTCAGGGTCGAGAGGAATGCGGACAACGTATAAACGTATAATCGTGACATGGCCCAAGTCCTGACTATCTCCTGCAAGCTCAAGGTGTCTGTGTCGCAAGCCGCCAAGCTGGATGCGACTCAGGATGCCTTTGCACAAGCACTCCTCGCGCCAGCGGGCCGGAGGCCTTACTGGGTCAACCAAAACACACCAGAGAAGGTGGTCAACGCCGTCAAGCTCCAATCGCTCTGCTACCGCGCAATTCGTACCCGCTTTGGGCTCTCCAGCAACCTGGCACAACAGGTGTGCAGGCGGGTTGCAGGCTCGCGCAAGGTTGCCCGCCAAAAGAACCGTCCGGT
>NZ_JANSIY010000216.1:0-1007 GCF_047462295.1 Synechococcus sp. H60.3
TTTACTACATCCTGCTTCCGGAGTTGGTTTGCTAAGTGTTGCTACTGTACCCCTTGATTCCTTAACAGGCTGTACCTATTGTTCGTGAGCTGGGAGCAAAATATAAATATAAAGTATAGCGTAAAGAAATCTAATGTACCCCTTGATTCTTGAACAGGCTGTACTTGCGCTCCAAAGCAAAGGGCAAATAGACAGAGCCATATCCTTATTCCAAGTCCTGCTGATGTTGTCGCTGGACGCAGGGCAAGTGTTCTTGCAAAGGTTCCACTAGGGTTTCTGGCAGCATCGTTAACCGGCTCTCCATCCCTTTGCTATGGCGAATCGCCAGTTGCCGTTGGGCAAAATCCACATCTTTAACCCGGAGCTGATGAGCTTCTGCCAACCTCAAGCCACTGCCATACAGCACCTGCACCACCAAGCGATAGATCCCAGACAGATGCACAATGACAGCCTTGACCTCCTCAGGGGTTAAGACCGTAAGCAAATAGCGTGAGCGCTTGGCTCATACGGCGTCTAGGTTAAGGTCTAGCTCCAGACGCAAAACTTCTCGGTAAAGGAACAACAGCGCACTGAGAGCTTGGTTCTGCGTGGACGCCGCCACCCCCTCCTCCACCGCTAAGTGGGTTAAGAAGGCATTGATCTGCTCGCCACCCATCTCCTTGGGGTGTCGCTTGTTGTGAAACAAGATATATCGACGGATCCGGAGAAGATAAAATTTCTTAGTCTGGTAGGAGTAGTGCTTGACTCGGAGAGCATCACTGACCTGCTCCAAAGGTTGTTGGTGAGGGGGCGCTGGGGTTGGTGGGTAGTAGAGGCGAACAGCGAAAAACTTACATAGTGTAACAAGTTACTGCCCCCGACTGTATGCTAGGCTATCTTCAGCACTCTAAGTCATTGACGGCGGGTGAGTTCAACTGTTAGGAGTCCTTCCGACAAAGTGCCAATTATGAAAAGCAACTATGACCTGACAACAAGAGATGGCTTTCGGAGCGCAATCAAAGATCTCC